>NZ_JBCLNI010000005.1:0-158059 GCF_039062885.1 Blautia sp. 2227st1_G12_2227SCRN_220401
CATCTCTGAAGCGTTTTTACAGAAACACCTAATAATTCAGCAAAATCTTTTGGTTTATAATTTGTGATATTTGATGTATTCATAATATACCTCCATAAGTACATTTAAACACATTTAATATCTTTTTACAATATATTTAGTTACTTATATCATCCTCCTGCACTCACCCAGCCTCCGAACAGTTCCGGTGCAAGGTCGATCTCACAGGCATCCAGTACATCTTTTAGCTGTGAAGGATTGCTGACACCGGTTACAGGCACAGTCTGGAATGGCTGATGGAAAAAGTATGCCAAAGACAGGGCCTGCAGGCTGTGGCCGGTTTCTTTCTGCAGCTTTAACAGCTTCTGATAGGTACGAAAGTTTGTCTCGTTCCAGTAGGATCTTTTCATACTTTCTGAAAGACCTGTGATCTGTGTTTCCTTCTCCCTCATCCAGGATGCATCCACCTCTGCATCTGTAAAGGAAAGCCCCATTTTCTGAAGTTTTGAAAAAAATCCCATTGCAGTGGAAGAAAACGGAACGGCAGCAGCGCCTGTCTCACAGTGCCACTGATATTCTTCCCTGGAAAACTCCACAAGTGTAGGATCCGGATTTGTATTTCCTCCGGGATTGATTCCTGCAAGACTCCACTGATTGGATACTGCTGTGATCCCTGAAAGATTTCGTTCTCTCAGACACTGAGCAATTTCTTTCAGCCTCTCTGTGCGGTAATTGGAAAATCCATAATAACGGATCCGGCCTTCTTTTTTCAATTCTTCCAGAATATCCACGATTTCCTCCGCCGGTTTCTCCGGATCATCTCTGTGAAGCCAGTAAAAATCCATCTCATCTTTTCCCAGTGTGCGGCAGCTCTCATCCAGGTCCATGCGGATATCTTCTTTGTTCACTCTGCTGCGGCCCGGATCCTCAAAGGAATAGTGCGCGCCCTTCGTTGCCACAATAACTTTTCCCTGCATGCCACTCTCTTTCAGCCATTTTCCTATGATCTGCTCACTGCAGTTTCCATGTCCTTTTAGCCATTTGCAATAGACATTTGCCGTATCAATAAAATTTCCGCCTGCCCATACAAAGGCATTCAGAATCTCAAAGCTTTTTTCCAGGTCTGATTTATCTCCAAATCCTGCTGTTCCGAGGCAGATAGGACTGATGTTCAGCTCTGTATTGTTCAGCTGTATATATTTCATCTACGTAACCTCCCGTATTCATATATATCTTTTTCTATTATAACTTTTTTCCGTAGATCCGAACAGTATATTTCCCAACTATCCATATACTATGGCACAAAAAAATCCTCCGGCACATGCATGCCGGAGGATTTGATATTCCGTTATCTTAACAATATGATTTATTTGTAAAGTGGTCCATAGTTCTTGCAAGCGCGGAAGTCTGCACCCTCTTTTTCCATACCGAATGCGTTCCAAGCTGCCGGACGATAGATATCCTTCTCAGGAACGTTGTGCATGGATACCGGGATTCTCAGCATAGAGCACATTGTGATCAGGTCTGCACCGATGTGTCCGTAGGAGATCGCACCGTGGTTAGCACCCCAGTTGTTCATTACATCGTAAGCTGTTTTGAACGGTCCCTCTTTGCCATCGCATCTTGGAGCGAACCATGTACATGGCCATGTGTAATCTGTACGTTTCCAGAGCTTGTCAGATACCTCTTCCGGAAGGGCTACTGTCCATCCCTCTGCGATCTGAAGAACCGGTCCAAGTCCTTTTACAAGGTTCAGACGGATCATAGTTGCAGGCATCTGAGCACGTGTCTCATAACGGCTGGAGTATCCGCCTCCACGGAAGTATCCGTTGTCGGCCATACACCACTCTGTATTGTCCATGATTGCTTTCTGGTCTGCCTCTGTAACATCCCACCACTGTTTCATAACTGGTGTTCCGTCAGCCTCTTTAGCCTGTCCGTTAGCATCCAGACAAGCAGCACCGGAGTTGATCAGATGAAGGAATCCGCCAGCTTCTTTGGCAACACCCTCAAGGTCATATCCTGTAGCTTTCTTAACTGCCTCCGGGCTCCAGTATGTACGAACATCAGCGAAGATCTGAGCACGTCCTGTAAGAAGTTTCATGAACAGCATTCCAAGTCCGTTGAGAACGTCGTTCTCTGTAGCAAGGATGTACGGCTCACGAGCGCCATTCCAGTCGAAGGATGTGTTCAGCATAGCCTCTGCGAAGTCACCGTTCGGATAGAAGTCTGTCCACTGTCTCTGGCCCTGGAATCCAGCTGCAAGAGCATTGTGTCCGATTGCTTCCTCGGAGAATTCCGGAGCAAGATTATCACAGCCGTTCATCAGCTCTTTGATGATAACTGCCATCTTAACAACAAACTCGAACTGCTCCTCTTTCTTCTCTGGTGAGAACTGAAGCTCTTCCGGGTTCTTGTCCCAGCCGATCTTGCAGGTCTCTTTTGCCCATTTGAGAGCTTTCTCAAACTCTTCGTGATCGTAGATACCCTCTGTCATACGACGGATGATCTCTACCTCATCAACAGACTCAACTCTCATTCCGAGATAGGACTCGATGAAATCAGAATCGATGATAGATCCGCCAATACCCATTGTTACAGAACCGATCTGCAGGTAGGATTTACCTCTCATGGATGCAGCTGCAACTGCTGCACGACCGAATCTTAACAGTTTCTCTTTAACGTCTTCCGGAATGGATGTGTCGTCAGCTTCCTGAACGTCATGTCCGTAGATACCGAATGCTGGAAGGCCCTTCTGTGCATGTGTAGCAAGAACGGATGCCAGATATACAGCACCAGGTCTCTCTGTTCCGTTGAATCCCCATACAGCCTTGATGGTCTGTGGATCCATATCCATGGTCTCAGCTCCGTAGCACCAGCATGGTGTAACTGTAAGAGTGATATCTACACCCTCTTTACGGAATTTATCCGCACATGCAGCGCTCTCACCAACACGTCCGATGGTGGTATCAGCAATAACAACTTTTACAGGCTCACCATTTGAATATTTCAGGTTCTCCTCGAAAAGCTTTGCTGCGGATTTGGCCATGTTCATAGTCTGATCTTCCAGAGATCCTCTTACATCGAGGGCTCCTCTACGTCCGTCGATGGTTGGTCTGATACCGATAACCGGATAGCTGCCTACTAATCTGCTCTTTGCCATAGTAACAATTACCTCCTAAATTTATATTCACTATTATAACTTACTGTTTTTTTACGTTCCAACAACTCCTGTCTGAACTATGCTTTTATTATACGATTGCATCTTTTAAATTACTTGTGTTATAATAGCAAAAAACAGTACAATATTCACTTTTTCATATGAGTTCCTAAAAAAACTATAAAATTTAAGAAAGAAGGGTTGTATTTTGCACGATCTTGGAAGAAATGAGGACAGACTTCGAGGTACCTATGAATTTCCTTTTGAATTCCACCACATTGACAGCAGCCATCCACGCTATGTCATGTCCTACCACTGGCATGTAGAATGTGAAATCATGCGTGTATTACAGGGCACTCTCACCGTCACTTTAGACGAAAAAAGTTTTACAGCAAAAGCCGGAGATGTGATTTTTGTCAATAGTGGAGTTCTGCATTCCGGAATTCCTCAGGATTGTATCTATCAGTGCATTGTTTTTGATATGAACATGTTTCTGAAATTTAATTCCGTCTGCACAGAATATATGCAGAAGATCAGCCACCAGGAGCTGCTGATCTATCACCATTTCACCGAAAAGCAGCCTGATATCCAGAGAGCGGTGAACTCTCTTTTTGATTCTTTCTGGCAGAGGAAGCCAGGATATGAGCTGGTTGTGTTTGGACAATTTTACCACTTTTTCGGATTGGTTTTTGGTAATCATTACTACCTGGAAAGCCTGCGGAAAACCAGACGAGATTACAAGCGCATTGTCCAGCTGAAGCAGGTCGTGGAATTTATTGAAAAGAACTATGCCAGCCCCATTACCCTGCAGGAGCTTTCCGCTTCGGTTTCCATGTCTCCCAAATATTTCTGCCGGTTCTTTTCCGAGATGACGCATCAGACACCAATGGATTACCTCAACCGCCAGAGGATCGAGCAGGCCTGCTGCCAGCTGGCTACCACCGATGATTCCATCACAGAGATTGCCTATCGGAATGGCTTTAATGATCTGAGCTATTTTATCCGTACCTTCAAAAAGTACAAGGGGATCACCCCCGGCAAATATAAAAGACGCTGAAATATTTTTCCACGTCTTAATGGCACATATCAGAGTATTACATGACAAAAAGCAGGATCTCGCACATATTGCGGATATCCTGCTTTTTGAGGAATTGGGCTGTTTTATGTAAATACAGCTTTTTCGGCCTGGCGGAGAACAGTCATGCCGGAACGGATTCCCGTTTTGCAGACGGGCTATGTTCATGTCTTTATGAATACATGCTACTCTTCTGTATGAGAAAAAAAGCCGGCAGGGCAGATTTTCTGCATGAAAAAGCCGACGCAGATCGTGAAGGAGCCTGATCTCTGTTTACGCAGTGACCAGCACCAGATTATGTCTTAATTGAAAGCGGATACGATCATCCACCTCACTGCTTGCTTCTGACCAACGGATATCTCACACAGTCGGTCCATCTACTCGAAGGGATTCCACTGCTGCATAGAACTCTGCTTGCGAAATGCCTGTACGCTGCACCGGAACATGCAGCAGAAATATGATACAGTTAAAAACGATCCGGCCGCATTATAGCCGCCGGATGTTTCCTGCTTGTCTTATTCTAACAAATGCCTCTTTAAAATGCAAGAAATTTCAGAACATTTCGCTCTTCATTTTCCGACGGCAAAAGTCTATTTCCTACAGATTTTTCACCGCGTCTATAAACCTTTTTCCGTATTTTTCGTACTTGTGCCTGCCGACTCCTGTCACATTCAGCATTTCCTCCTCGTTTCCAGGCTTTAGAATGCACATATGGATAAGGGTTTTGTCGGAAAAGACCATATAAGGGGGGATTTTTTCCTCTCTGGCGATTTCCAGGCGAAGAGCACGGAGCTTCTGAAAAAGGGGCTCATCCTGTTCTCCCAGCTCCCCGACTGCAGATTTCGGAAGTCTGCTCCGTTTCTCTTTTTTCTTCGTCTCCAGCTCTTTTGACATTTTCATTGTGAGGATATGCGCCTCCTCCAGAAGTGACCTAGAAGCGGCAGTCAGCTTCACAATCGTATATCCGTCATCCGTCAGATAAAGATATTCCTTCAGTACCAGATAATTAAAGATCTGCCGCAGCCGGTGTGCCGGAATCTTTGCACAGACTCCATATTCCGGATTTCCATCCATCTCATACTGCCGGATCTTCGCCGTAGATGCGCCGCGCAGAGTATCCAGGATCACGTTCACTCCGTATCTCTGACCACTGCTTTCCACGCACCGGATCATTGCCCTGGCCTCCTGGCTCACATCCTGCTCTTCAAACTCGGTCTGGCAGTTCAGGCAGTTTCCGCAGTAGCTTTTTCCGTATTCCCCAAAATATTTCAGGATGTACTCACGCAGACAATCATGGGTAAAGCAGTAAAAGGTCATCTGCTTCAGCCTCTCCCGATCACGCTCCCGGACAAGGCGCCAGGCTGCCGCTTCCATTTCCTGGTTATCCTGTCCTCTCTCGATAAGATACTGATTGGTAACCACATCCTTCCCGCTGTAAAGCAGGATACATTCCGCAGGATCGCCGTCACGGCCCGCACGGCCTGCTTCCTGATAATAGCCTTCCATGTTCTTCGGCATATTATAATGAATGACATAACGCACATCGGACTTGTCGATTCCCATTCCAAATGCATTGGTGGCTACCATCACACGACAGCGGTCATAAATAAAATCATCCTGATTGTTCCGGCGTTCCTCATCAGAAAGTCCTGCATGATATCTGGTGGCCGTGATGCCGTCACGGATCAGCTTTCCGCAGACCTCCTCCACCAGCTTTCTGGTGAGACAGTAGATGATTCCACTGTCGTCCGGATGCTCCAGTATGTAATCGTGTACTTCCTTATATTTATCTTTCGGTGTTTTCACTGCAAAATAAAGGTTTTCCCGATCAAATCCTGTGGTTGTGCAAAAGGGATCCTGAAGCCCCAGAAGTCTTGCAATATCCTCTCTGACCTCCTTCGTGGCTGTAGCTGTAAATGCACCGATCACCGGTCTTTTTGGAAGCTGTGCCACAAACTCTGCGATCTTCAGATAGCTTGGCCGAAAATCCTGTCCCCACTGTGATACACAGTGTGACTCATCCACTGCGATCATGGAAATATCCGCGCTCAGCGCAAAATCCAGAAACGCCTCTGTGGTAAGCCTCTCCGGTGCTACATAGATGATCGGATATCGTCCTGCCTTTGCATAGCGCAAGGCTGTGAAATACTGCCCCTGCGTCAGAGAGCTGTTGAGGTATGCTGCTGAGATGCCGACCTGGTTCAGGCTTCTCACCTGATCCTTCATAAGGGAGATCAACGGTGATATTACCAGTGTGATCCCCTTCATCATCAGTGCCGGTACCTGATAGCAGATGGATTTTCCTGCGCCGGTTGGCATCACTGCCAGAACATCTTTTCCTGCAAGAAGCGCATCGATCACCGCTTCCTGCCCTTCTCTGAATGTATCATACCCGAAATGGGTCTTTAAAAGTTCCTGTTTCGTCATAAATCGACATGATCCTTTCTGTTACGTTCCCATCGGAACTGTAACGCTTCTCTTTTTCATTGTCGAATCGCTGCTGTTTTCCGAATATTTTATTTTAACACATTTACAGATAAATTGCCAATTGATACAAAAAAATCACAATGCACTTCCTACCTGGTTTCCTGTTATAATGATATAAGAGAAAGAGTCTGTTTATACTGTTCCGCAGCAGAGGACCATGAATTCATGGAGTACCCGGGCCTCTGTTCAGTAACAGCCGGTATACTCATAAAAAAAGGAGGGTTTGTTATGTGTAAAAGAAAAATAAAAACCATCGAAACAATTTTTTTCCTGATTCTTTTTTCCTTTATTGTGCTCCTGCTTCCCCAGGATGCTCACGCCAGAGTCCGGGTCGTGACCAAAGGAACCACTTCCACTATCCGTGATACCGACGGTGTGATCGAAGATGAGTCTTCAGACATTAATTTCCCGATCAACATCAAAAATGCAAACTGCCAAAAACGGATCTATGCCGTGACAGTCCGTGTAAGCTTTTATTCACCCAAGGGAGTCATCCCAAAAAGCACCACATTTTCCATCGATGGGATCAATGTGGTTAAGCTGAACACTTCAAATTATACACCGCTGGCATACAAGGAAACCTTTTTCACCTACGATGACAACATAGAGGATGGCTACCTGGAGTTCGATTTCGGCAATAAAGAATGTCCGGTACCGGTAGACTGTGACTATGAGGTCACCATCAAACAGGCAGTACCGGAAATTTTTATCACCAACAACAATTATCTGAACCAGAGCATCCGAACCGGAAAAACCACTTCCATCGGAATTGAGATTTCTGATCCCTACATAAAAACCATCAGCAAATCAAAATTCAAGGTTACTTCTTCCAACAGCTCTGTTCTCAAGGTACAGAGCATCACTCAGGATTCCAAAAAACGCAGCCGTTTCACAGTCACCCTGAAGGCTCTCAAAGCCGGATCCGCAAAGATCACTTTATCCTACCCAAAGGCCACAGCCTGTAAGCTGACCGGAAAAGTAACCTCTCCTTCAAAAACCGTAGCAACCTTCCGCGCTTCCAAGACTACACTCAAGGTTGGCTCCAAAGTCAGCATGCGTTCCCTCATCAATCTGAAGGGCGGTACCAGTCTGACCATCAAAAATGCAAAATCCAGCAAGCCTTCCGTACTTGCCATTTCCGGAAACTATCTTATCCCAAAGAAAAAAGGGTCAGCCACGGTTACCGCAAACTTAAACGGTGTCAATCGTAAGATCACTATTACCGTATCCGCACCGGCCGCCAAACCTACCGTCAAAAATCTGAAGATCAGTGTTGCCGGTATCAAGTATGGCCCCAATGACATGAAGACCTATTATACCTTAAAATTCACCAATACTTCTGCAAAAACCATCACCACCGCAAAAGTACAGATCACCACAGGTTCCGGTATCTATGACCAGATGTACTGGACCAAGAACCTGACACTGAACCTAAAGCCCGGAAAATCCATGACAAAGACCTATTTCATCCAGAACATGGTCCAGGCGCCGGAAAAAAGTGATATTTCCGTTAAATGCCTGAAGATTAGCTGGAAGTAAATAATTCAAAAGGGGCGTGCCGCAGTATTGATTTAAAAATCATCACTGCAACACGTCCCTTTTATTTATTCTCTCTGAGCTGTCTATACGTTTTGTTTTTATCCTGTATCCTACAGTACCTCATTCAGTACCTGCAGTCCATACTCTGCAAGGCTGTTATCCTCTTCGCCGGTACCGCCGCTGATACCGAGACCGCCGATGATGGTGTCTCCAACCTTCAGGGGTACACCGCCTCCGAATATCACAATATTGTCACTCATTTTTCCAAGACCATAAAATGTCTGGCCCGGTTGTGTCAATCTGGAAAGCTCCATGGTGGACATCTTCACTGCAACCGATGTATAAGCCTTCTTCAAAGCCACCTCAAAGCTTACAAGAAAAGATCCATCCATCACATGAACCGCAACCGGATTTCCATCCGGGCTGCATATCGCAATTACAGAAGGCTTGTTTCTTCTCAAAGCTTCCTGCTCGATCTTCTCGATAAGCCTCTTGGCAGAATCCAATGTGATACGCCCCTGGATACCCATACGCTTCAGCACTTCCTGGATCATCGCCGTGTTTGCTGCCATACTGTCATTCTGTGCCATCGCCGTATTTCCTCCCACTGCTGTCGTCACAGTCCCATTCTGCGCATTAAAAGTCTGTACATCCCTTTTCTGCACCATCTGCGAATCCTGTGCTCTTACATCCACCGCTGATGTACCCGCTGCAACATCTGCACTACTTCCAACAGTTCCTACAGCCTCTGCCCCAACATTAGCTACAATCCCAGCAGTTTCTGCTTTCACAGATTTCTGAACACTTTCAGAAATATCTGTCTTCTTCTCTTCAATCTTCGCAACATCCACATACCTTGCCAGCACATAAAAATAATCTGACAGACGGTTCATATATTTCTTGGCTCCGGTATCAGATCCAAACTTCACGCTGACCAGCGCAAGCTCTCTCTCAGCCCTCCGTGCCACAGCTCTTGTCACATCAATCTCAGCCGCAACTCGGGAATCCCCCGGAAGAATCGGAAGCCTCTCTCCGGAAAAAATCTCTTTCATCCGGCCAATCTCCTCCTCCAGAAGCTCCGTCCGGTCTTCACTGACCTTAAACTCCCGATTATAAGGATCAGAAACCCCATCTATGATCTTCTTCAAAGTCTCCGAGATTTTCTCCAGCATCCGGACAACATCCACATCATCAACCAGAACCCGCACAAGCCCAATATGACTCATCAGCTCCTCAACTGACCCCATCAGACAAATCCGATCATCCGACTTTGAAACATTCTTCGTATGGGAAAGATCCGTCATCCCCTTATCACCATACCCGGTATAAACCTCCATCCCAGCTCAACCTCCCAGCAACTCCTGATAAATAATCCCACCCATATCAGACCAATTTTACAATCCTCGAAATGCTACGCATACCACACGTACGTAAACACACACCACAACCATCCCGGCAAACCAAGCGCGGCGTTCACAAACGCGCCAGCCCCTGCCAACAACGTCACACATTCAAGGCGCCCACAGCGCCCCATCGGCACAACGTTCAACCCGGAACAACCGCAGCATACAGGCACAAGTCAATAACCTTTCCGCCCGCCACAGTCAAGCACTCTAAAAAAAGCCCGAGGGGTGTGCAGAGGGGCCGCGGCTTTGCGGCCCCTTTGCGGTTTTCATCTTTTATCAAAAAGACCAAAGTTTAGTATAAATCTTAATAATATCCTCTTTCTTCGGTACACGCGGATTTGCCGCTGTGCAGGCATCCGCAAGTGCCATATCCGCCATCTTATCAACCGCCGCAAAATAAGCATCCGGTGTGATCGTCTTCATCTCTTCGATGGTAAGCGGGATATTCATCTCTTTCTGCATAAACTGGATCCAGTTTACAAGAGATCTTACGCTCATAACTTCGTTATAATTGCTCAGTCCAAGAAGATGTGCAATATTGGAATATCTCTTTACTGCCGGAAGATATTCTTTCTGGCTTCTGCTGCGTTTGTTGATATTTGCATTATATTCAACAATATGCGGCAACAGCATCGCATTAGCTCTTCCGTGAGGAATATGGAAAATAGCACCCAGCTGATGAGCCATACTGTGAGTAATTCCAAGACCTGCTGCATTGAAGGAAAGTCCTGCCAGACAGGACGCTACATGCATCTTCTGTCTTGCATGCATATCATTACCGTCAACATATGCACGATAAAGATATACGCCACAGATCTCGATTGCTTTCTCTGCAAGTGCAGATGTAAACTCATTATGGTTGATGCTGACATAAGACTCAATTGCATGAGTCAGAACATCCATACCTGTATCTGCTGTAATCGCAGGCGGAACACTGCGTACAAGCTCCGCATCCAGAATTGCCTCATCAGCGGTCAGGCTGTCTGAGATCAGCGGATACTTCACATGTGCTTCTGTATCATTTACAACTGCAAAAGAAGTAACCTCGGAACCGGTACCACTTGTTGTAGGAATGGCAACCAGTCCGACTTTTCCGTAATTATTGATCTTCAGGGCAAACTCACGGATTGCCTTGGAAGAGTCGATGGCAGAACCACCACCTACTGCAACAATAGCTTCCGGCTGATACTGAAGGAATTTCTTAACTCCTTCGGCAATTTTTCCAACCGGTGCATCCGGAACAACATCACAGAAAATATCAAATTCTTTTCCACCTGCCTGAAGCGGTTTTGTGATCATATCGATCATTCCGCTTTTTACAACAAACGGGTCTGTGATAACAAGGACTCTTTTGTATGGAATATCTCTCAGTCTTCCCAGGGCATCAGCTCCAAAATGGATGGCTGTTTTCATTTCAAATGTATTCATAGAAACTGCTCCCTCTCGTCAAACCGAAACACAGTTCTCTTTTGTCTGTCTGTGTTCGGATAAAGTAAAGCGGATCTCCGCATTCCGCATACACTGCATGCTCATGAACATAATCGTTTCACAATATATGTTCCGTCTATTTCGGGTAGATGCATTCGATCTTATGCCTGTTGAAATGATCCAACCACTTTTCAGACGGTTTTTTGTCTGTGATGATCGTCTCGATATCCCGCAGCTGTCCTGCCACGGAAAAAGCAGTCTGATCAAATTTCGTGCTGTCTACCACCAGAATACGCATTTTTCCGGAATTGATCATGGCTTTTTTGGTTGTTCCAAAGGCTTCTTTAGATTCCATGATCCCCATATCCTCGTTTAATGCCTTACAGGAAAAGATCACCTTGTCCACATAATAAGAACGGATCACTTCCTCGGTCCTGGCACCAAGAAATGCAAGATATCCTTCCTTCATCACTCCACCGGTGGAAATAATATTCCAGCCGGATACATCCGAGAGCTCCAGAAGGATCTCCATAGAATTGGTAACAACGGTAAGACGTTCCTTTTCTTTCAGAGCCTTGGCTACAAAAACTGCCGTTGTGCTGGCATCCAGAAAAATGTGATCTCCGTCATTCACCATGGAAGCAGCAATCTCCGCCATTTTCTGCTTTCCCTGTACATTCTGGTTTTTACGAACATTAAATGGTAAATCAATACCGACATCTTCGTTGATCACCGCACCGCCATAACTCTTTGTGGCAAGTCCCTCTTTTTCCAGCTTGTCCAGATCACGGCGGATGGTTTCTTCTGAGACACTGTAAAGCTGGCTTAGTTCACTTACAACAACCCTTTTCTCTTCCTGTAATTTCTCGAGAATCAGATTTCTTCTCTCTAATGCTAGCATAAGATGCCTCCTTTTCAGATGTCATTGCAGGGATACCCTTCAAAAGGATATCCCTCAGATATAAAGACAATATTAAAGGATCGTATCGATCATTCTCTTGTCCGGATGAGCGATCACTGAGGAATCCATGTACATTCCTTTTTCAGCTACCAGCTCTTTTGCTCTTTCGATAGAAGCCTCCACTGCAGAAACCTCGCCGGTAAGAAGCATGTATGATTTACCGCACATACCCTTGGCGATACGAAGCTCGATCAGATCAACGATAGCTGTCTTAGCTGCCTGATCTGCCGCCTCGATGATAGATGCTGCATCATAGGTCTCAAGAATTCCCAGGGCACTGATCTCCTCGACCTGTGTGGTTCCGTAGATTGCCGGGAAAATGGACTCATGTGGATTGCCCAGTACAAAACTGTCAATACATTTGTCCTCGTATGTTGTTACAGCTGTGTCTACAGCAGCTTTTACTGCGCTTAAATCTCCGGTGATAATTGCAATATATTTTCCCGGACATACTGTCTGCGCCTCCACGATCTCTACTTCAGATGTCTTAACCATGGCATCTGCTGCAGTGATACCAGCTGGTGTGGTTTTAAACTCAATCATTCCGATTGCTCTACTCATTTTGTGCACGTCCTTTCTAATTTCTTGCAATTACAACATGGCGGTCTGTCACTTCTGTAACCTTACCGCTGATGGTTGCATGGATTCCGACACTTAATCCCTGTGCAGGCTGTGCGATCATCTGGCCTTCTGTTACCATATCGCCTACATTTACGATTGCCTGTGCCGGTGCACCGATATGCTGGCTTAAGAGAACCTTTACCTTCGATACGTTTACAAGTTCTTCCTGAAGCGGTGCATCCTTGTCATATTTGGTAAGTCCCAGACGTGCCATCAGACGCTCCTCAGGAACCTTGCGGTATTCTCTGGACTCCTGAACCGGCTTCGGCTGAACACCCTGAGGTGGTCTGATCCCTGCCTTACGAAGTCCGCCCTTCATATCTGCAAGCAGTGTTCTCGGAGCCAGGCTCTGCGGACACGCATACATCTCGCAGACACCACAGGAGCTGCAGAATGCAGAATTGATATAAGGATTTACATTTCTGAAATCCTGATTGGATGCTGCCATCATGAACATTGCCGGATCGATCGGGTGTCCCAGATTATGTCTCGGGCAAAGATCTGTACATGTATGGCAGTGGCAGCAGATCGATGCTGCTCTCTTCAGATCTATAGAAGAAGTCCGCTGCTTCTTCATGACAATAACATGGTCCTTTGGAAGAACCAGGATTGCATTCGTTGTTTTTGTAACCGGGTCTGAACCATTTCCGATACGTCCCATCATCGGGCCGCCAACGAAATATACAGGATCCTTTACAGTTGTACCGCCTGCCTGGGCAACAACCTCTTCCAGTGTACATCCCAACGGAACCTTCACTGTAACAGGGTTCTCAACCTCAGCAACAACGGAAACATATTTACATGTGACCGGTTTATGTTCTTCTACCGCGCGGTATACATTGTAGAGAGTCTCTACATTAAATACGGCTACTCCCTGCTCGATCGGCAGTCCTCCGGGCCGTACCACACGTCCGGTTGCCTCATAAATAAGAACAACCTCATCACCCATCGGATAAACCTCATCCAGAAGATGGATCTTAACCCTCGGGAATTCTTCAATATGCTGATTTAAAGCATTGATCGTCTGTACATAAGACTTTTTGATTCCGATAATGGCCTGTGAAGCTCCTACCGTCTCCGCAACCATATCGAATGTTTTCATGATCTCGTATGCGTGCTTCTCCAACAACTGTCTGTGAAGTTTCAGTAATGGTTCGCACTCTGCACAGTTCATAAGAATGGTATCCGCTTTGTCTGTCAGTTTCATGTATGTAGGGAAACCTGCTCCACCTGCTCCGACAACACCATTCTCCTGCATAATTTTCTGTAATTCTTTGATATCCATGGCGTTACTCCAATCCTGCACCGTCGTCTACGATACCGACGATGGCGGCATCTACCGGTGCTGTTTCTACGCCGCAGCCAATTCTTGCTGCGCTTCCTTGTGCCACCAATACATATTCGCCGATTCCCGCACCGATGATATCAATAGCGACAATCTGGCTGTGCTCGGCTTTCATATGATGCACCGGCTCCACGATCATGAATTTATTTCCTATGAGTTTTTCACTTTTTCGTGTGGAAACAATACTTCCAACTACTTTGCCTACGATCATATGAGCCTCCGTTTTTCTCTATATCCTCTGCTGGGGATGCCGGAAACGGCATCCCCGAAGGAGGAATATTATTTGATTATGGTAACTGTATTGCCTGTGGCAATTCTTGCTGCATTTGCTTCATCTGTATCAATATGCATTTCCAGTGTAAAGCTGTCATCAACACGGATCTTAACCTGATTAAAGATCGTTCCGCGCTCATTGTCAGCTTTAACGGAAACAACATCACCATCATGTACACCCGCAGCCTGGGCATCCTTCGGAGCCATGTGAATGTGACGCATAGCCACAATACATCCCTCTTTCAGATAAATGGCACCTTTCGGTCCGACGATGGCGATCGGTGCACTTCCTGCAAGATCACCGGACATACGTACCGGAACCTTCATTCCCAGCTTGATCGCATCTGTTGCGGAAACCTCAACCTGTGATTTACTGCGGACAGGTCCGAGGATCCTTACATTCTCGATCGCACGGAGCTTCAGTCCCACAATGGTAACTGTTTCGTTGGATGCAAACTGTCCGCCCATCAGATCCTTTTTCTTTGTGAGCTGATAGCCTTCTCCGAACAGCGCCTCCACATGCTCCTGTGTCAGGTGAATATGTCTTGCGGAAACTCCGATAGGAACAACGAAACCATTGCCCTTGTCTTCGTTTTTGTTGATCGCATCGATCACCATTTTTGTGATCATTTCAATATTATTCGTTTCCAAGAGTACACCTGCTTTCTTTCGGTTTCATGACTGAACTTAACTCAAAACACACCGGCCGGAAGCCTTAATGGCCCTCAGGCCGGTGCGTCTTGGAACTGATCAGTTAGATTATTTAAGAACCGGAAGGATTTTCTCTACGTCTGTATGAGGTCTCGGAATTACGTGTGTAGCTACAAGCTCTCCAAGTCTGGATGCTGCTGCGCTTCCGCTCTCTACTGCAGATTTAACTGCTCCTACATCTCCACGAACCATAACTGTTACAAGACCGGAACCGATCTTCTCTGTTCCTACCAGAGCAATGTTAGCTGCTTTACACATCTGGTCAGCTGCCTCGATAGCTGCTGTAAGTCCTCTTGTCTCAACCATTCCTAATGCTTCCTGTGTCATGATCATATCCTCCTTGTGGATTATAAATGCTTTATTTGTTCTGTTTACTTCTGACTATTTTGGTGCAGCAGCTTATTTTTTGCTGCTGTTTTTGCTTTCCAGTGCTTCTTCCGGATTTTCTTGCTGTCTCTTTTTCCATCGGCTTGCACTCAGCTCAACCAGTTTGACGATTTCCTCGTGGGGATTGGCAATTACCGCATAGCTGGCAGGCTTCTTGATAGCCTGCTCTACTGCTGCGTTGACAGCTGCTGTAACTGCTGATACATCGCCTTGTACGATCAGGGTCACCAGTCGTCCGCCCAGCTTACGCTCCCATGACGCCAGCTCAACGTCTGCCGTTTTGCACATGATGTCCAGGGCATTGATCGCCGCAACTACACCAGTGATTTCTATAAATCCATATGATTTTCCCATGAGCGAACTCCTTAATTAATTTCCGTTCCTCTCAAAGCCTGAATCAGAGCTTTGGAAGGATTTTCTCTACGTCTGTATGAGGTCTCGGGATCACGTGTGTAGCTACAAGCTCTCCAAGTCTGGATGCTGCTGCGCTTCCGCTCTCTACTGCTGCTTTTACAGCGCCTACGTCTCCACGAACCATAACAGTTACAAGACCAGAACCGATCTTCTCTGTTCCTACCAGAGCAACCTCTGCTGCTTTTGTCATTGCATCTGCTGCCTCGATCGCAGCTGTGAGGCCTCTTGTCTCAACCATTCCTAATGCTTCCTGTGCCATGATTCTATCCTCCTGAATCTTATCTTCGTTACATTTTTATCATATATGATTCCGCCACTTTTGTAAAGTGAACTTCGGAATCCTCTTAATCTTTATCCAGGGCGCTGATTTTCAGCATTTTCTGTGTACCTGGTTCCGGGTTGGGGATTATGTAATGCTGTACCACGCCTGTCATGCTCTCTGCGACTTTCATGCCGGCTTCTACCGCTGCCGTGACATCTGACACGCTTCCGCGGTACTTGATGCAGACAAGAAGCGGTACTGGCAGGCTGTCCGCATTCGCCGGTTTATTCTTATCGAATACCTCCAGGTGGACATTTGCAGCCTTGCACCCGGCGTCAGCTGCCACAAAGGCTGTCGCAAGTCCGAAGACCTCCAGAATTCCTACAGCTTCTGCCATGTTGCTTCTCCTTTCCCGTTAAGGTTATTTGTTAACAATCGCGATCTTAAGACCTGTCATTGCCAGGTTTGTCTCAAGTGCCTCGTTGATCTCCTCAAGCGGGAACTTGTGTGTGATCAGCTCAGACATTGGAAGTCCGATTGCTTTTGCTCTCTTAAGGAAATCAAATGTTGTTGCATAGTCTCTGAGGTTGTATACCCAGGAACCAACAAGGTTGATCTCTTTGGAGCAGAGGTCGAAGTGCGGGTTGATGGTAGCGTCTCCACCGTTGATGAAGAAACCAAGCTCGCAAAGACCGCCGCCGTTGCGGATAAATTTGTAGATGTTGGAGTGTGCATGAGGATTTCCAGTACACTGGAAAGCGAAATCTGCAAGATGTCCGCCCTGAGCCTCTTTAACAGCCTCAGTAAGTGCCTCAATGCCCTTGAAGTTCATGAAGTTAACGGTTGTGTTTGCTCCCATTCTCTTGGCAAACTCAAGACGTTTCTCATTTCCGTCTACTGCACAGATATTATGAACGCCCATTGTATGGAGAACTGCGATGCAGATAAGACCGATCGGTCCGCAACCCTGAACAACAACTCTGCTGTTGAATTTCAGGATTCCTGTTGTTTTTGCTCTCTCTACAGCATGTACAAGTACTGCACATGGCTCGATGAGGATACGGGAATCAAGATCCAGGTCACTTACATTAAAGAATGTAGAACCGAATTTTCCGCCTCTGATGAAGATGTAATCAGCGAACCAGCCGTTGAATTTAACGTCGTCATCCGGAAGAAGTCCATATACGTCAGCGCCGCCTACGTTCTTCTTGTTAAGGTCGAACATTGTGATTTCCGGATCATCTTTGAAGATCATACAGGTAACGATCTTGTCGCCGACTTTAACCGGTTTACCAGCTGTATCAACTTTAACGTTTTTACCCATTTTTACGATCTCACCGGTTCCCTCATGTCCGAGAACTACTGGGATAAGACCAAACGGGTCATTTTTGTACTCATGAGCATCTGTTCCGCAGACGCCGCAGCCCTCAACTTTAACGAGGATGTCGTCGTCACCAACTTCTGGAAGATCATACTCCTGAAGCTCAAAATGTTTCTTCTCTGTCATCATTGCTACTCTTGCTTTTTTTGGAATTGTGTTTCCTGCCGGAGCAGCCGGAGCGCTTGTTGCAGCAGCTGCTGCAGGAGCGTTTCCTGTCATGCCGGAGAGAACCTGTTTAACGATTTCTTCGATATTTACATTGTTCATATCCATTGTTTCTGTTCCTCCTGATTAACGAATGCAAAGGCTGTCTGTCATTACGCAGCGTCTTCTCTTTGTGAATGTGCTTGCGCTTGTAAGTCCCTCACCGGTACGGCTTGCAATTGTGAATGTACAGAAACCTTCTCCGCCAAATCCAAGTGCGGAATAGGACGGGCCGTTCTTTACAAGGATTGCGGTATCAATTGCTTTCGCATATTTTGTAATGTTATCAATATTCTTGGAATGAATATGTGCGGAATGACGGTTGCCATGCTCAAGCCATACAGCCTGCTCTACAGCATCGTCAAAATCCTTAGCTCTTACGATTCCGAGGATTGGCATCATAAGCTCTGTTGTGATGAGCGGATGTTCCTTCGGTCCTTCGAAGATAATGCAGCGGGTATTTGCCGGTGCCTGAACTCCGATCATGGAAAGAAGTGTCTTCGCATCACGTCCTACACATTTACGGTTCAGCTTGCCGCCTGCAAGTACAGTCTCAACAAGCTTATCCTGCTCCTCCTTGGATGCAAGGTAGCAGTCATTTTCTGTAAGCATGTAGTGCATTAACTCATCAACTACGGAAGATACTGCAACAACTTCCTTCTCAGCGATACATGGAAGATTGTTATCGAATGTACATCCGTTTACGATATCCTGAGCTGCCTTACGGATATCAGCAGTATCATCAACCAGTGCCGGCGGGTTTCCTGCTCCTGCACCGATTCCTCTCTTACCGGAGGAAAGAACTGCTGTTACAACACCAGGACCTCCTGTTGCTGCGATCAGATGGATATCTTTATGTTTCATCATAATATTGCTTGTCTCAAGAGTTGGTTTCTCAACTGTGACAGCGATATTATCCGGGCCGCCTGATTCCAGGGAAGCCTCATTTAAAAGATTGATTGCGTAAATAGAAGTTTTAACTGCTGCCGGATGTGGGTTGAATACTACTGTATTTCCACCTGCCAGCATACCTATTGTGTTGCAGAGAACTGTTTCACTCGGGTTAGTACATGGTGTGATCGCACCGATAACACCAAACGGTCCCATCTCGATCAGAGTCAGTCCTCTGTCTCCGGACCATGCAGTTGTTGTAATGTCTTCTGTTCCAGGTGTCTTGTCTGCTACCAGGTGATGTTTCAGGATCTTATCTCCTACATTACCCATACCAGTTTCCTCAACACCCATACGTGCCAGTACTTCCGCATTTTCTTTGATCTTCTTGCGGATGCAGGTGATGATCTTTTCTCTCTGGTCCATAGACATTGTCTTAACTACCAACTGAGCCTTCTTGGCTGCTTCGATAGCATCATTCATATCCTTGAAAACGCCATGTTTTCCGGCCGGAGCATCTGCGATCTGCATTTTTGCCATAACTTCCTGTACAATTTCCTGTACCATATTCTCACTTATTGGCATGAGATGTCCTCCTTAATATTCCGTCAAAAAATTATTTCAGGCCAAGCTGAGCCATAACCTGTTTTGTGATCTGAGCAACAAGCTCTGCGTCATTCTTTGCTGTATCTGCTGCAGGAGCTGCATCTTTATCACAATCACAGTCTTTTCCAACGAAATCATACTGATATCCTGGGAACTGTTTGTAGTCCTCGCTGTGGCATGCACCGCCGCAGTTGTGGCAGTTCTTGCCGTCTTTGTTCAGGCAGAGGCTTGCCGGATGTTTTCCAGGCATACCGAATTTACGACGGATCGCATAGAGCTTCTCGATGTTCTCTTTGTCAAATTCCTTCGGTCCGCCAAGGAGCTTGGTCTGATACAGAAGCTGTGCATAGAACTCTACAGACTCCATCTTCATATATGCAGCGTTAAGGTCTGTGCTCCATGTAAGTGCTCCATGGTTCTCAAGAAGTACTGCATCGAAGTATGGAAGGTATTTCTCAAGGTTGTCCGGAATCTCCATTGTGGAAGGTGTGCCGTACTCAGCGATCGGAACACATCCAAGAGCGATAACTGCCTCAGGCATGATCGGCTGTGTAAGCGGGATACCTGCGATTGCGAAAGATGTAGCATAGATTGGATGAGCATGTACAACAGATCCTACGTCCGGTCTCTTCTCATATACTCTCATATGCATCTTGATCTCAGATGATGGTTTGAATCCCGGGTTAGCCTGGATCACATTACCCTTGCCATCTACTTTACAGATGAACTCTGGTGTCATGAATCCTTTGGATACACCAGTTGGTGTGCAAAGATATTCATTCTCAGCTATCTTAACAGAAAAGTTTCCGTCGTTAGCTGCAACCATGTTACGGTTGTAGATTCTCTTACCGATGTCACAAAGCTGTTTTTTGATTTCAAACTCGTTTACCATGCTTAATTTCCTCCTTGAGCATTGGATTGCACTATTTTGTTTCTGAGAACATTTTACCCCATACCACAAAATAAGTCAAGGACAATCCGTTGTTTTATGTTGGTTTCTTGTTGTATTTTGTGTTGTTTTTATTGTTTTTTATATTTTCTGTTTGTAAAGGATCTTTTTTCTGTAATCCTGTATCTCTCAGCCGCCGATCTGGCAGTCCAGGCTGCATACCGCATGCACTGCATTCTTTAACATCTGCATATGTTCTGCTGTAGGCGGAAGGATTCCTTCCATTAAATAGGGTCTGCCAAGTCCTTCATATTTATCCTGCCCCAGTCTGTGGTACGGAAGAAGATGGATCTTGTTTACGCCCGGAAGGGATGCTGCAAATCTTGCGATCGCCTGGATCTCTTCCACAGAATCATTAAATGTGGGGATCACCGGAACGCGGATCACCAGTCTAGTTTTTCCGTAGAGCGCAACCCTTCTTGCATTCTCCAGCATCAGTCCGTTGGCCCGTCCTGTGAATTCTTTATGTTTTTCCTGATCCATATGCTTGATATCCATCAGATATACATCCAGATAGGGAAGTACCTGTTCGATCTTTTCCCATGGGGCACAGGCCATACTTTCTACCGCTGTGTTGATTCCTCTCTCCTTTGCCGCGCGAAGAAGATCTCTGGAAAAGTCCGCCTGGCACATACATTCCCCCCCGGAAAGGGTGATCCCGCCTCCGGAACGGTAATAATAGGCACGGTCTTTTTCCACCTCTTCGATCATCTCACGAACTGTCACGTCGCGGCCGATCACTTTATCTTCTCCCAGAACCTTCATGTTCTGGATCCGGTATTCCTGTGATTCCGGATTACAGCACCAGCGGCAGCGAAGAACGCAGCCCTTCAGGAACACGATGGTACGGATACCCGGTCCATCGTGTACTGAATATTTCTGAACATCAAAGATCCTGCCCTTTGTATCCAAATAGTCCATTCGTTACTCCTTTAGAAGCCCTGCTCAGTACGTCTGATGATATCGTCCTGCAGAGATCTGGAAAGTGTAGTGAACAATGCGCTGTAGCCTGCAACACGTACAACCAGATGTTTGTACTTCTCCGGATGCTTCTGTGCATCCAGAAGTGTTTCTCTGTCAACAACGTTAAACTGCATATGCATACCCTTCTGATCAAAATATCCGCGGATCAGTGCTACGAATTTCTCCAGTCCTTCTCTTCCTGCAAGTGCTGACGGATGGAATTTCTGATTAAACAGTGTTCCGTTGGATACGATAAAATGATCCAGGCGGGATACAGAAGTTGCCGCAGCTGTCGGTCCCTTCACATCCTTGCCGGCTGACGGGGAAACGCCATCTGCTACCGGAGTATGTGCGTAACGGCCATCCGGTGTTGCACCGGTCTGTCCGCCAAGCGGAACGTTTGCAGATACAGGATAAAGTCCTGCCTGATAATGTCCGCCTCTTGGGTTCATATATTTCTGAAGCGGTCTTGTGTAAGTATAAGCCACATCCCTTGCAAAGTAGTCCACATCCGGGATATCATTTCCAAACTTCGGAACCTCCTCGATCATCTTGTGGATCTCTTCGAATCTTGCCTTTTTCTCCGGAGATGGCTCTGTTCCGAGAGCTGCTGTCATAACAGCTGTTGCGGTCTGCTCATTTACGCTGATGCCATTCTCCTGAAGCTTCTGCATAACGATGGTGGTGATATCTGCTGCAGACTGTGCATCGATACCCTTGCCATAGTTCCATGCCAGAGCCTCCTTCAGCTCTTCCATGGTCATCTTCTTTTCTTCATATACAAGCTTGCGGATCGCATACAGAGAATCTGCCATGTTTGCAATACCAAATCCCTGAGGACCTGTAAAGTTATAAACAGCTCCGCCTTCCTGAACGGATTTGCCCCGTTTCAGGCAGTCATCCACCATACAGGAAAGGAATGGAAGCGGACATCTCTCCGCATGTGCCACATCAATGGCATTATCAGCATTTACAAGCAGGGAAATGAAATATTCCATCTGTTTCTTATATGCATCATAGAACTCATCGAAGCTCTTCATCTCTGTGACATCGCCGGTCTGGACACTGATCTGTACCCCTTTGTCCATACCATTAGAGAAAACCATCTCCAGCGGACGGCACATGTTAAAGAACGCAGCGTCATGCCAGCCCTCTGTCTTACCTGCCTTCTGCGGTTCTACACAGCCGATGATGTTATATTCTCTGGCATCTGCAAGAGAAAGGCCGCGGTTCTGCAGTGCAGGAATGATAACCTCATCATTGTAATAAGCCGGAAGTCCGATTCCTGTTCTTGTAAGCTCTGCAGCCTTGATCAGGAATTCATGTGGTGATCCGTTCCATACTCTTACAGAAAGAGACGGTGCCGGAAGGTGCACATGCATAGACGCCTGGATGCACATAAAGGAGAGATCATTGGTCACATCCTCGCCATCCTTGTTCTGACCACCTGCGATCAGGTTCTGGAAAAGGCTGTAGCCTGCAAAGCCTTCTGCAGATGCAGCATCACGGCATTTATTCAGGTCGTTTAATTTTACCCATATGCAGTCCATCAGTTCCTGGGCAAATTCTCTGGTAAGATTGCCTGCTTCCATATCACTCTTGTAATACGGATACATATACTGGTCAAAACGTCCCGGAGAAATAGAATGTCCGCTGCTTTCCATCTGGATCAGCTGCTGTACAAACCAGAAGGACTGGCACGCCTCATAGAAGTTACGGGCGCCCTTCGCCGGTACGCGTGTACAATTGGATGCGATCTGAAGGAGTTCCTGTTTTCTGGTCGGATCCTGACACTGATATGCCATCTGCTCTGCGAGCTCGGCATAGCGATGTGCATAGTCGATAACTGCCTGACAGCTCATGATAACTGCTTCCAGGAAACGAGATTTCTTTGCGTAATCACCATCTCCTACATTACACTCATCCAGTTCCTTCTGAGCTTTGGCAATGATCCCTTCATAACCGATCGCCAGAACTTCTTCATATTTAACGGTTACGTGTCCTACACCATTGTAGAAATAGTTTCCGGGTGTAAAAATATTGTGGTCAATGGCAAGAATCGCTTCCGGTGCCATATAGGAGGTTGCAAGCTCACTGGTAGTCTTGCCTTTCCAGTATTTATGTACCTCACGGAGCTCCGCCTTGGTTTCCTCCGCAATATAAAATGGATCGGCTGTTCTGGTAGCCACTGTATCCAGCTCATCCTCCAGCCACTGGAAAGAATACTCCGGAAACGTCTGACAGCCTCTCGGCGCCAAAGTGCTGCTTCCGACGATCAGCTCCTCATCACGGATGATGATCGGAATGTTGTGCAGGATGTGGGCAAATGCCTTGGCTCTGCGGGTGATGATCGGCTCGTCTTCTGTTGCTTTGTAAGACTCTGTGATCAGTTTTGCTCTGGCAGATTCGATCACCGGCATCTTTGCATAAAGATTATCTACAAGATGTGTGATCCTGTCTGTTTTCGGAACATCTGCTATATGAAATTTCTCCATGATTCTCCTTTCTCATAACCGGTTGTTTCTGGTGATCTGTCTGCCTCTACGCTTCCAGAACCGCTCCTGTCCGGCTATGTGCTCATGTAGTTTTATTATACCTTACCCCTACTTCGATGTCAACGAAATCCAACATGTGTTTCTAGCTGTTTTTGTGGTTTTTATCGGTTGCGCCCTGTTGATTTTATTTGTTTTTTGTATTTTTATGTTTTTCTCTATTGACTTTGTTTTTCTGCTCTGCCATACTTGGATTTATATAGGAATTCCTTTGTTTTTCAGAAAAAATTTATGCAAAGCGGACATTCGTATTCCGCTCTGTCACATGTTCTCAAACAGTAAAAGAGGTGTATTTTTATGTATCTTTCTGATATGCATACCCACTCCATCGCCAGTGGTCACGGCACGGAATGTACCATCACAAACATGGCACGCGCAGCTGCCGAGAAAGGTCTCCGGCTTCTCGGGATCACTGATCACGGTCCCGGCACTCTGGCAGCCGGAACTTCCTCCTATTTCCGCAGCCTTACCTATTCTCCCAAAAAACATTTCGGTGTAGAATTACTCTACGGAATTGAACTGAATATCCTTGACCGCAGCGGAACGGTAGATTTAGATCAGGAATTATTATGTAAACTTGATTACGCCATTGCCAGCATGCATGCCTGGAATTACCGCTGCGGTACCAGAGCCGAAAACACAGAAGCTTTTATCAATGTAATGAAAAACCCCTGTGTAAAGATCCTCGGACATAGTGATAACACTCATTACCCGGTTAATTATGATGCGCTTGCAAGGGCTGCCAGGGAAACCGGCACGATCTTTGAGATCAACGAAGCTTCTCTTGCACCTTATGGCTATCGTGGCGACACAAGAGAAAACTGTTTCGAGATCCTTCGATGCTGCCGCAAATATGATCTGCCGCTGCTTCTTTCCAGTGACAGCCATGGCCCGGAGCATATCGGAGATTTTACCTGTGCTGCTGAGTTTGTTCATCAGGCCATGTTTCCGGAACAGCTGATCCTCAACAACCAGATTCCCAGACTCAAGGTTTTTCTCCAAACCAGAGAATGATCTTCTGTATCTTTTCCGACAGATAACAGATATTGTCCCCTCAAACAAAACAGGCCAGTTCAAACACAGGAATATATATTTCCCTGTATCTGAACTGGCCTGTTTTTTATTTTTCCCGCTGCTTCCGTACAATTTCCGCAAGCTCGCTATATTTACCTGTAACATATCCGAAATTTTCTCTTCTGTGAGGAAGCTTGCATTCGGTGCAGTCTTTGATCCCGCTTTCCGTAAAGCGGAAATTACCACCACATTTATCTCCCAGTGCATATAAAGGACAATAGCAGAACAGACAATTGAAGTTCTCCGGATCTGCCCCTTTATGGCACGGAAAATACTCACAGTTTTTGTGGCTGAAGTAAGAGTATTCTTTGCCTTCCCAGTATGGTTTCTCCATGGCTCTTTTCTCCTCTCCTGACATCCACACATAATTTTTTCCTATAAAAAAGAGGTAGCGATGCCACCCCGGGGTAGAAATATAATCCGTTCATGAGTGCGCGGAGGGAACGAATGTATCCGGAGTAGTATCGCCTGCCATTTAATCATGTATAATTCATATGAACAGGCGCATTCCATAAAAAAATGCCTACTCTCGTAAAAAAGTAGACAACGTCCCAGGGGTGCGGAGTCCCTGAAATGGTTGTTACACTTTACACGGAAGTTTAACCTCGCCATAACAAGCAGGTTTCCTGGCTCCGGGATCATGGCTCCTCTCTCCTTCTCATACATACGTACAATGGACTATGAGATTCGCTCCTCCGTTACAGTGACCGGATCGCTCAGGTTTCACACCTGATTCCCTTTTCTGTGGACTTCTGATAATCAATATATAACTGTCAGCTATCCTCAGCACTTGCTATGTTCAATATGGAATTATACTGACATTATAATAACATCCTGTTAATTATATGTCAATACTGTTTTCAATATTTATACATTTTTGAGCATATTTTATTGCTGTTCAATCCGTTCCATGGGTTTTCAATATTTTTTCCGACGTCAAAAACAGCCCGACAAACTACTGTCGGGCTGCTGTATTTTTATTTTCTGTTGTACGTTCTTATTATACAAGACGTCTTACAGATACAATTGTTCTGTATGTAGCATCATTGCTGATCTTGATCCCGTCCTGAGAGTTCGATGCATGAACGATCTGGCCATTACCCATGTAAATAGCCACGTGTCCGCCATAGCAGATCAGATCTCCCGGCTGTGCATCTGCGTAGGATACTTCTGTACCTGCATTCTGCTGCTCATAGGAGGTTCTCGGAAGGCTGACTCCGAAGTTCGCATAGACACTCTGTACAAATCCGGAGCAGTCTGCACCATTGGTAAGGCTTGTTCCACCCCATACGTAAGGATTTCCCACAAACTGTGTAGCATAATTCACAACAGAAGATCCGGAACCGCTACTGTAAGAAGAACTGTCACTGTCTGAAGATGTATCCTCTGCATTAGATGTGTCCTCTGCACTTTCTTCAGATGCGTCTGTGCTGTTATCGTAATCTGCGTCTGCATTATCCTCTGTATTCTCAGTATCCTCGGACGCATCATCATTCTCACCATTGTCTGCATCTTCATCCACATCCTCGGTGTCATCTTCTGCAGTATCCTCATCTGCATTCTCGATCACGTCGCCGTCCTCATCGTACTGTCCGTCTTCGCTCTCGTCTGCCTCATCCTGCTGTGCTTCCTGCTCTGCCTGGCGTCTTGCTTCCTCTTCTGCCTCAGCCTGTGCTCTCGCTGCTGCTTCAGCCTCGGCCTGACGTCTTGCCTCTTCCTCTGCTGCAATACGCTCAGCCTCTAATCTCTGAAGCTCTGCAGTCTGCTCTGCAAGAAGGTTTGCATAATCTGTAGCCTGCTGCTGTGCGTAGGCGATCTCATTATCATAATCTGCGGATGTGGCACGCTTCTCATCCAGCTGTGCCTGCAGGTTCTGGGACTCTGCCTCATATTCCTGCTTCATTCCCTCCAGCTCTGCCTTCTCCTGTGTGTACTGTGCCTCCAGGTTTGCCACCTGCTGGATCGTATTGGAATATTTTTCAAGACTCTTACGGTCCTGCTCATAAGTCTTCTGTGTGTACTCTGCTCTTGTAAGAAGGTCAGACAGGTTCTCTGCATTCAGCATCATCTGGAACCATGCATCGTCTCCACCCTTCTCATAGAGATACTGGATACGTTTCTTCATTGCCTCATACTGTTTCTGCTTGGCATTTTTGGCCTTCTCAAGGTTGGTCTGTGTAGATGCAATGTCGGCTTCCTTATTGGAGATATCTCCCTCCAGTGTCTGGATCGAAACCATCACGTTTACAAGATTGGCATCAAGAGTTGAAATCTCGCCTTCAATCTGTGACTTCTGTGAGGAAAGCTCATCCAATCTGGAATAAGTCGCATTCAGCTGTTCGTTAGTCGCATCCATCTCCTGCTGAAGTGCTGCCTCTTCTTCTCTTGTTGCGCTTACGCTGACTACCTGTGCTCCGCTGATGATGAGCGCCAGTGTCAGACATAATATCCTTTTCTTCATGACTGTTCACCCTCGCAATCTGATTCTAATTTAATACAGCGGATCTGACCATCCGCTTCGTTGGTTTTCTTTGTAATACTTTTGCAATATCTTGTTTCAATCTTTTTATATATTAACACAGTGTTATTTGGATTGCAAGGATTTTCTATTAATTAGTTTAAAACTTTGTAACATTTATTAATGATTTTGACATTAAAAAAGGAGAACCCGGGTTATCTCAGGTTCTCCTCTCACGTTTCTTATTTCTATTTGTTACATACAAATTTCTTTCAGCATATCCTGATCAGAAAAGATCTGCAAGGATCTGATTGGCTGTCTTGTTCAGATATCCGTTGGGATCGGAAAGAGTGCTTCTGTTCCATCTGAAGTATGCACCGTTTCGGATATAGTTACCA
Organism: Blautia sp. 2227st1_G12_2227SCRN_220401; assembly: GCF_039062885.1. NCBI lineage: Bacteria > Bacillati > Bacillota > Clostridia > Lachnospirales > Lachnospiraceae > Blautia > Blautia sp. 2227st1_G12_2227SCRN_220401. Next base: position 27,525 of record NZ_JBCLNI010000005.1, read on the forward strand.
CTGGATTCATGATAGTCATATTTGCTGGCTCCAGGATACCTGGACATGTAAGTTTCTGCCAGCTTGATCGCCTGGCTTCCGTAAGTTCCGCTTGGTGTCGGTGTTCCGGAAATCTGTACGCCGGCATTCGGTGTACAGTGGAGGATCACGACACTCTTATCGGAACACTGTCCGAGAACGATCCAGGTATGTCCGCTGTTGTATCCGATATCCCCAGGATAAAGCTTCCAGTTTGAGCTTGCCAGCTGAGCCTGGGAAACAACGGTACCCATTCCCTTGCCGGAATACAAAGATCCAAGATTTCCGGAAACATCCGTGTACATAGGTCCACCGGATCTGCTCTGCATGATCTGATATACAGACCATCCTACAAAGCCGGAGCAGTCAAGGCCCTTCTGTTCTGTAGCTTCACTGAGATCCATATAATATCTGTAATTATAGGAGCTGGAATTGCTGTCATACCATTGTTTCCATTTTGGACTGATGCCCTTTCTGGTCGCATCCGACCAGTTGTGGCCGCCGCCCCATACGTAAAGAGTCTTTCCTACCGGAAGTAATGCATTGGCAAGGAAATTCTTGATAGTCCTGGAGCTTGTCGCTGTAGTAGTACTTGGGTTGGTATCCAAGACACCATTGCTGCCAAATGTATACTTCTTGCCATCGATCGTCTTCGTTCCCGTAGCCATGACACCGGTTGACGGATCGAAATAATATTTATATCCTTTTTTGGAATTTGTGACCCAACCGGTAGCCATCACGCCGCTCTTGCTGTAAAAATAATAGGTATCGCTGCCGATCTTCTTGAAGCCCTTATACATAGCTCCCGTGTTTGGATCAAAATAACGCTTCTGCTGTTTCTTATTCGTTGCCCAGCCCTTTGCCATAAAGCATTTGCTGGTAAAATATCTGGTCACATTCTTCTTGTCTGTAAGGAATACACTTCTGGCTGCAGCACCACTGCCTCTGTAAAAATAATATTTCTTATTACTGATCGTGGCCCATTTCGTTGTCATATATCCGCTGGTGGGATTAAAATAGCGGGTATTGTTCTTACTGTCTGTAAGCCAGCCTGTTGCCATATAGCCCTTGGCACCGTTGACATTATAAAAATATCGTTTGCCCTTGGAATCCTTAGCCCAACGCTTCATCTGCACGCCTGTGGATTTATTAAAAAAATATTTCTTCCCGTTCAGTGTAAGCCAGCCTTTTACCTTCTGTCCATTCTGATAATAATAGGACTTTCCTTTTTCTGTTTTAAAGCCGTTTTTGGTCGCAGCCTGTACATCTGTTGCCGTTGTATGTACAGTTGCTCCGGCTGCAAAGAACATCAGAACAAAAAAAAGTCCCCAGAGTTTCCATTTTCTGCTTAATTTTCGCATACATACCTTCCTTTGATAGATAGATCATTGATATTTACTATTTCTTAAGTCCGACTGATCGTAAACGTTACAATTTTGTTACAATTTTACGTCCATATTATATAACATTCTTTACGGTCCGTCAACTCTTTCCTTTTCTTTCAGAAAAATCATCATCCAGGTATTACCAATGTTAATTTTATGCAGAAAAAAGCCCCGAAACATCAGAAATATTCACCGATGCTCCGGGGATATGATCCTTTATGCAGTTTTGCTCCTGTCTGTTACGGATCCTTACAGAAATTTTTTGCGAAGCTCTGCCCCATCAAGGGCACTTAAATATGCAGGTGCAACATCAAATACTGTCTTGCATCCCTTCTGTCCTTCCTGGTTCATGCGGTATGCAGCTCTTGCATAGGCAACGATCACAGAAGATGTGAACTCAGGATTGGAATCCAGCTTCAGGCTGTACTCGATCACATGGCTGTTCTCATTGTTCCAGCCTGTTTTTCCGCTGCGGATCACAAAACCGCCGTGTGGGATACCGCTGTGGTCACGATTCAGCTCTTCCTGGGAAATGAAATGTACCGTTGTATCATACTCGTCAAAGTAGTTCGGCATGGTCTTGATCTCTTCCTCGATGCGTGCAAGATCAGCACCTTCCTCAGCAACTACGAAGCACTCTCTTGTATGTTTCTGGCGTGTAGTAAGCTCCGGATTTTCTCCGTTTCTTACTGCCTCAAGTGCAGCTTCTACCGGAATGGTGTACTGCTTTGCATCCTTTACGCCTTTGATGCGGCGGACTGCATCAGAATGTCCCTGGCTGACACCCTTGCCCCAGAATGTGTAGTCGTTTCCATTTGTAAGGATCGCATTTGCATACATACGGTTCAGAGAAAACATTCCTGGATCCCAGCCTACGGAAATGATTCCTACATGTCCACTCTCTGCTGCTGCCTTGTCAACATTTGCAAAATGCTCCGGGATTTTCTTATGTGTATCAAAGCTGTCCACAACATTGAAATATTTTACATACTCCGGTGTCTGAACAGGAAGATCTGTCGCACTTCCTCCACAGATGATCAGGACATCGATCTCATCCTTCAGCTTCTCCGCATCTTTTACAGAATAAACCTTTGCGGTCTCTGTAAGGATCTTTACAGTCTCTGGATCACGTCTGGTAAATACTGCAACCAGCTCTGTATCCGGATTATGCTTGATGGCGCACTCCACGCCGCGTCCCAGGTTTCCGTAACCTAAAATACCAATTCTTATACTCATAACGATTTCCTCCTCTTTTTCTCTGCAGTATGACATTTTCCGGACAGCATTGTGAATTTCTGTCAGAAAAATCCCTCTGCGATCTATATCGCAAAACGGATCTGCAGGATCCGCCTTACAAACATATGGATATGCTGCCTCAGGATATTCCGATTCTCAATTCCGGGATATCGATGACCGCTTTGTTCCTGCATCAGCAGCAGAAAAAGCCGCCCGGCCAGCACATGAAACAGGCCATGGTCCTGCAGCAGGCATCACACATATCTCCTCCTGCGGTCGGCATTCCCCCAAAGGGATCCTGCCGCTGCTGATACCAGCCGCCACCGCCTTCCATTCTCTGGAGCAGCATACGGTACTGCATATTATCCGGTTCCTGACGGACTGCTTCACGGATCTGATCCAGAGCTGTTACATTATTTCCCATTCCCATATTTGCCATAGCAGCCAGGTAATACCATTCCCCATTTTTCTGACCAAGAGAATCCAGTACATTCATAGCTTCCTGAAAATGACCGCTCTGCACATAATTGGCGGCCGCCCTTCTGCGCATACTTTCCTCATCCTGATAGGCACTGGAACCGGCATTTCCGTAATTTCCAAAACCACCGTAATTTCCGTAGCCGCCATAGCCATTCTGGGAACTACTTCCGTACTCACGCTCTTTCATGATCTGCTCGTAAGCCTGCTGCACTTCTTTGAATTTTTCTTCGGCCTGATCCTTATTCGGATTATTGATATTGGCATCCGGGTGATACTTTCGGCTCAGCTTCCGGTATGCCTTTTTTATTTCATCATCAGATGCGTTTCTGGGAACTCCCAGCACGCTGTATGGATCTAACATTTTTTCTCTTTCTCCCGTTCTTCCCTGCGCTTCTGTCCGATCGCCGCAAAGCGGCACCAGACGCCGGAATATAAAATATTTCGAAGGATATCTCCGTATCGGAGGATCGGCAGCTTTTCAAATTCTCTGCAGCATTCTGCAAGCATCATCATAAGAAGCCGACGTACCTCTTCCTCGAACCCTTCTATCTTATATTTTTCAAGGAAAGGATTGTAATTTCCGTTTTCTGCATCTTTTTCCACATCGTCATAAGCATCCAGGATGTAGATAAATTTTCCGAGATAAAATCCCAGACGGCGCAGGGACGATTCCCAGACATCCTTACGGAAGGCCAGAATCTCTTCCATGATACGTCCGGAACATCCGGCTACACGGTCCACATCGGTTTCCCCCTGTTTTTCCAGGGAAGAAAGCTCCTCTAGTGCGTTTCGGATCCTTTGGATCTTCTCCGGATAAGCGGACATATGCATATTTCCGCAATTCTTCAGAATTCCTGCATATGCATAGCGCAGTGGTTTGTGTTCATCCTGCCAGTCATCCATACATTTGTAATAGGTAAGGATCACATTCATATCCGCACAGTACTCAGTTACTGTATTTTTGCGCACCGGCTGGGGCTTCAGCGGATGGACCACACACCTGGAGGTTCCCTTCTTCGTTGGCGGTTCATAAAGAGCGCTTAAAAGAAGGACCACAAATGTCATATCATAAGTCAGTGAGATCTGTCCCGGTATCCCGTATCTCTCCCGCAATTCTCTGCAAAGACCGCAGTAAAAAGAACGGTACACATCAAAATCCTTGAATTTTATTTCCGGTTTATTAACGGTCACATATCCGAACATGTCAGCTCCTTTTTACGAATTTTGTGTGGCATTTCGGACATTCGATCTCGATCTTGCCCTTTCCCTTTGGAATACGTATCTTCTGTCCGCAGCCCGGACAGCTGTAGATGTGATGGGTCTTTCTCTGCTTCATCAGATCCTTTTCTTTATTAAAGCGAAAACGGAACTTTGACGTCATCTGAAGGAATTTCTGATTTTCGGCATAACGCTGCTGGATATTTCTGGAAAAAATACGTATATATGCATATACGATCGCTGCGACCCCGAGAATGTCAAGGGTGCTGCCGACAGTTCTGCTGAATATATTGGCAAACATTGCCAGAATGATCAGAACCAGTGCGACTCCCATGGTGAACCTGGAAAGATCATCCACTCCATAACGTCCCTGCATAAATTTATTGAATTTGTCTCTCATATGATCTGCATCTCCTTTTCACTGCCATACGGCACTGCCCAAAAATTTCCGTAAAAAAATCCGGATGGCAGTTCCTAACGGTCATTGCATACCTGGAAAATGTAGAATTTCAGATAATAGGACTCATCTGCTGACCAGAGGATCGGATGATCCGGTGCCTGTGTACGGTACTCTACCTGGCGCAGTCTCTTATGGACATTCTTCGCTGCCTGACCGATGGTCTGTGTAAACAGCTCATACGTCATAAAATGAGAGCAGGAACAGGTTGCGAGAAATCCGCCGTCCTTTACAAGACGCATTGCACGGAGATTGATCTCACGGTATCCCTTGATGGCATTTTTTACAGAGCTTCTGGATTTCGTAAATGCCGGAGGATCCAGTACCACAACATCAAATTTCTCTCCCTTCTCCTCAAGCTCGGGAAGAAGTTCAAAAACATCCTCACAGAGGAATTTCACTGTTCCGTCCAGGCCGTTCAGACTGGCGTTTCGTCTTGCCTGCAGGACTGCAGTTTCCGACGCATCCACACCGAGAACACTCTGTGCCCCTGCAATTCCCGCATTCAGGGCAAAAGAGCCGGTATGTGTAAAGCAGTCCAGAACCTTCGCCCCCTTGCAGAGCTTCTGGATAGCAAGACGGTTATATTTCTGATCCAGGAAAAATCCGGTCTTCTGCCCGTCCCTGATATCTACTTCATATTTCACACCGTTCTCTTCAATCTGAACAAGTGTCGGAAATTCTTCTCCGATAAATCCCTTGGTAAGTTCCATTCCTTCCTGGCGGCGTACCTTTGCATCACTCCGCTCATAGACTCCACGGATCCGGATCCCATCCTCAGCAAGGACTTCCTTCAGTGCATCTAGGATCGTTTCTTTAAGACGGTCGATTCCCAGTGCAAGAGACTGTACAACAAGCACATCTGAAAACTTATCCACAACAAGACCCGGAAGAAAGTCTGCTTCTCCGAAGATCACACGGCAGCTTCCGGTATCTACTACCTTCTTACGATACTCCCATGCGTCGCGGACACGTTGTTTCAAAAATTCCGGACTGATCTCTGTACGCTCATCTCTGGTAAGCATACGGACTGTGATCTTGGAATTGGTGTTGATAAATCCTCTTCCCATCGGATATCCGTCAAAGTCCCGGACAAGAACGATATCTCCGTTCACAAAACTTCCCATGATGCTTGCGATCTCATTGTCATATACCCAGAGGCCTCCTGATTTCAGGAATCTGCCTTCGCCTTTTTTTAATGTTACTACTGCCAGGCTCATAAATTCTACCTTTTCCCTTTCTCGTTTCCCTATCACGGTTTGCGATGTATGAGTCCACAAAACCGATTTACGGTCAATTTTATCACAGAAAACTCCATTTTTCCAGTGCTTACACAAATCCTTGTCGTAAATCACAAAATTTTCATGATATCTTTCCGGCACGACAAAAAATACCGCAGCAGAGGTTGTTTTCTCTGCTGCGGTATTTTTTATCTCTTTTTCTGTAAATCTTTTATTCTGCTGCGGATTCCTCAGAAGAGTCCGTGTTCTCGCCGTAAAGACCTGCCAGATATTTCATGGTTTCTTTATAAAGTGTCTGCTTATCTTCCTGGGGAACATCTGCAAGAATAGCTGCTGTCACGTCTGTGGCCTCTGTGTCCTCCTGGGAACTGTCAATACCGAACAGCTTCTTCAGCTTCTGATCCATCATATTCAGCTCTGTACTCTGATATTTTTCTGTACCATCTGCCTCATAGGATTCTGTACCATCCTTCAGGATATCATAATAATCCTTCTCAACAGTTTCTGCCACACTCTTCGCTGTCTGCTCATCCAGTGTTACCGTTGCCACTGCCTCTGTATCCTCCGTTGCAGCGAGAAGGGAATCTGCATCTCCCTCATACTCGCCTTTTACAAAGAGGACAAATTTGTCATAATTGTTCTTTGCTTCTTCGCTGAGCACGGAAGTATCGTTTTCTGCACTGTCTGCCTGGTCTGAGCCGTCTGTACTTTCTGAAGATTCTGTATCTTCTGTTGCCTCCGGGATTCCGGTCTCATCGGATGCAGCCTCGTCAGAAGTGCTTTCATCTGTGCTGCTCTCGTCAGATGCACTATCCTCTGTGCTGTTCTCGTCAGATGCACTTTCGTCTGTACTGCTCTCGTCGGATGCACTTTCATCTGTACTGCTTTCGTCCGAGCTTTCCTCATTGCTATAGGTTCCGTCGTCGGTAGCATCCGGGATTCCGGTCTCATTGCTTGTATCCTGAGAATCTGCTCCTGTTTCTTCCTCAAGACCCGGATCCTCTGTGGAGCTCTGGATCACATCGTCACCAAGAATGCTGTCATTTACATTGTTGACGATATCATCAGAAGAATCTGCATCCACATCTACGGTTTCATCACTGCTCTCGCCATCCAACGTATCATCAGAGGAAGAGGTCTGGCCTGTGGTATTGGCATCTACCTGCTCCAGTGTTTCCTTCACATCATCATAATTGTAATCCTGCTGTGAGATCTGCTTCAGAAGAGACACGATCCTGTCAATATCGTCCTGGCTTACGGAAATATTGTTCTGCTCAGCCACATTGATTACAATATTCTGAATCTCATCTGCATTCTGTACTCCGTTCTGGATCACATCCATCTTGGACTGGTTTACAACTGTTGTCGCCTCATTTTTACCAACCTTATCTGCAAGCTCACCGGTGGTTACGATCTCCTGGTTGGCAAGCTTCGTCTTGGTCTCATCCAGCTTCTCTCCACTGGCCTTCTCATATGCCATCTGGATGCCGGTAAGTGCGCCTGTTCCGGATACTTCCATCGGGCAGGCAGCAACTACTTCACAGTTCTTCACACCGGATGTGGAAAGTGTCGTTGCGATCATATTACCTGTCACCCAGTTCAGATTTGCTGTGCGGACCTTAATCCCGCCGGACTGTGTAGGCTTCACATAGGCACAGCTCAAAGTTCTGGAACCGATCTGGGACTGTGGTGCGATATTATCCAGGTGTTTATGCTCATCCTCATTTGTAATGGTCATCACCTGCACCTGATCGGAGCTTACATTAAAATATTTCATCATTGTCTGCTTCTGAGCATCCGTAAGATCTGCTCCAAGTGTTACTACCTTCGATGCATCTGCAAATACGGGATTTACACTTCCTGCCACAAGGCATGCACTGCAGAGCAGAGCTGCGATCATGTTTCTTTTTTTCATTGATCTTCCCTCCATATATTTTTTCGGATCGATTGTATCTGCTTAACTTTTGCGGTGTAAAGCGGACATTCCTCTTCGTTACTTACATCTCCACGAATGCGAGCGCTTCACGATCTGTCGTTCTTGTCATATTATAACACAGCTGCTGAAATATTTGTAATTTATATTATATAAAAAACGCTGCCGGAAATTATATCGTTACTGTTCACTCCGTTCTCAGCAACACGCTTCGCGATGCACAGGATTTATGCTAATCGCATAAATCCGCGCGGTATGTCTCGGGTTTTCTGTGACCTTCGCTCACAAAAAACACCTCGCGGAATATTACCAGTGAACAGTAACATTATATCACTCATTTCTGACAGCATTTTATTGTTTTTCTCATTTTCCCAGAGAACTTATCTGATCTGGTTTAATTTTCCGGTTTCTTTTGCTTTTTTCAACAATTCCCGGTTTTTTTCATTCATGATACCAAAATCCTTCAGCGGACAGTACACTTTTTCACATTTTCCCATGAACTCCAGTGCTTCTTCAAAGGCAGACTCCGAAATGCATTCAAAAGGCTTCTCCGTGATCACTTTTGCAGCCAGTTCTTTTGCCACCTGATAATCTGCATCATTGGTATGGAGAACTCCGGTCACAAAAGGAATCCCCTGTCGCTGCAGCTTCCGATATACCGGAATCCCACTTCCATTTCCTCCGATCACAAACACCTCCGGTTTTCCGGCCGGAGGTTCCATTTCCACGCAGCCGAATTCTGCATTATAGCTTCCACGGGTGATGCCATAAAGCTTCCGAATATAATCGGAAGTAAAGATTTCCTCCGGTGCACCATATTTCTCAATGTGATCTCCATGAACACAGATCACCTGGTCAGAAATCTTCTGGGCAAGATCCAGCTCGTGAAGGGACATGATCACCGTCATCTGTTTTTCCAATACCATCTTCTTCAAAATGGCAAGAAGCTCCAGCTTATGCCGGATATCCAGGAAGGAGGTCGGTTCATCCAGGATAATGATCTCCGGTTCCTGGCAGATGGCGCGTGCCAGAAGGATACGCTGTCTCTGTCCGTCACTGATAGCTGTAAAATCCCGGTCCTTCAGATCCCAGGCGTGAACCATCTCCATGGCACTTTTAACTTTTTCCTTGTCCTCTGCGGAAAGGATCCCGAGAGTTCCGGTATAGGGATATCGTCCGGTGGATACCACATCCTCACAGGTCATAAGCTCCGGTCGCATGCGCTCGGTAAGTACTACAGCCAGTTTTTTTGACACTTCCCTGTTGGTCATCCGGCTCATCTGTTCCTGTTCCAGATATACCGTTCCGCTGATCAGGGAAAGCTGTCTTGTGATACTCTTCAAAATAGTAGATTTTCCGGCACCGTTGGGACCGATCAGTGTCAGGATTTCTCCTTTATTCAGCTGAATATTGATTTCTTTGATCAGCGGTTTTCCATCATAGCCTACGGTCAGCTGATCTGTATAAAAAAAATATGATTTCATCGTTTATATCCTCTGCTGTCTGCGAATCATGATATAGATAACTACCGGTGCTCCGAAAACTGCTGTCACAGAACTGATGCTCAGCTCCGTCGGTGCAAATACAGTTCTTGCGATCAGGTCACAGAACAGGCAGAACACTGCACCGCCCAGAAAACAGGCCGGGATCACAAGCAGGGGTTTGGCAGTCTTCAGGAGACTTTTTGCAATATGAGGCACAGCGATCCCCACGAAGGAGATCGGCCCTGCAAAAGCAGTCACACAGGCAGAAAGAATACTGGAAAGCAGGATCAGAAGTATCCGGAAAGCCTTGATATTAACTCCCATATTCTGCGCGTAAGTCTCCCCCAGCTGATAGGCGCTGATCGGTTTTGACATAAAAAATACGATCACCATGGTAAGAAGTACCACAGCAGCCATAGTCTGCACATTCCCCCAGGTCATACCGGAAAAGCTACCCAGTGACCAATTGTGAAGATTGACTATGTTGGAATCATCTGCAAAGGTCACCACAAAGTCTGTGATGGCCGAACAGATATAGCCGATCATAACACCACTGATGACCAGCATGGACATGTTGTGGACTTTTTTTGCCACAAGGAGCACAAAGCCCATGGAGATCATTGAGCCTGCAAAAGCAGCCAGGATCATGGCACCGGAACCGATGGACACCGATCTGCTTAAAAAAAAGATCATCAGAAGCGCCACGATCAGCTTGGCACCGGAAGAGATTCCCAATACAAAGGGTCCCGCGATAGGGTTGTTAAAAAAGGTCTGCAGCAAAAATCCGGAAACAGAAAGTGCTCCGCCAAGGATGATCACTGCCAGTATCCTGGGAAGACGGATCTCCCAGACGATATTATAAGAAGTTTCATCTCCCTGATGCCGGAATATGATATTCAGGATCTCCTTCACAGAGAGGTGGATACTTCCGGAATTTACATTCCATATAAATAAAAAGATTAAAAGTACCGCAAGGATCACAAAAGAGATCCCGTATCGGACTGCGCGTTTTCTGTCATTCATTTTTTCTGGTACACTCCTCTTCTGTTTTGTTATCCTGTCCTTTCGTTTCCTGCTCACAGGTGGAAACTGGCAAAGGAGTTAAAGCGAACACTGGAATTTATTTCAGTTTATGCATATAGGTCAGCTCATCCAGAGAATCATCATCTGTAGTCAGCATGGTGTGGATATCCTCGATCATGGTTCCAAGTCCGGTAGTTTCCTGGAAGAGATTTTTACCTGTGCACCAGACATTTCCGTTCTTCACTGCCTTGAAATCTGCAAGAAGCTTACTTTTGGAAAGAAGCTCATCAATGGTCTTAAGTTCCCCGTCGATCGTACTGTTGTAGATGATATAGTCTGCATCCTTCGCCTTGGCATAAAACTCCTCCATCTGCATATTCATGGTGGAAAGAGCATTGTCATTTACTCCCGTATCCTCCGGAACATAATTTCCCCCTGCAAGAGAGATCATTTCTGAAACATAGTCGCCGCTTTTTCTTATATTTACCGCACCTACGGAGTTGATATAAAAGAACGCTACGGTCTTGTCTGTTTTATCTGCTGTGAGAACCTTATCCAGCTTGTCCGTCTGCTCTTTGAAAACCTTTTCTGCTACATCTTCTTTTCCCAGAAGAACTGCGTAAAGCTTCATCCACTCGGTCCTTCCAAGAGGATGACTCTCATAGCTGGAACGCTCTACCATTACAGGGATCCCGAACTGCTCCAGTTTCTCCTGTACCTCCGGATTGTGATGGATCATGGTGGATTCAATGGCAAGGTCACAGCCCTCGTTCAGGATCAGCTCGTAATCCGGAGCATTGTACTTGCCGGCATAGATCATCTTTTTCTGTTCCATGGCGTCCTTTGCTTCCTGGATATACCATCCGTCTTCCTTGGTTCCGGAAAGCTTGATGCTGTCAATCCCGTCGATAGCGCGGAAAAGATCCATGGCCGAGGTTGCTACCAGATAGATATTGTTTATGGGCTGCTGCAGAACCGCAATGTCAGGATCCAGCCCCTCCGGTGCTTTCTTGCCTTCGGGAACTACAAGAAACTGTCCTTCCTGATCAATGGTGAGCAGCGCATAGCCATCGTTGTAGTAATCCACATTAAATTCCTTTGCGTAGGAAAGATCCATACTGTGGTCAAAGGTAAGGCCTGGAATATCCGCAGGCTTATGTTCTGTCTCTGCTGCCTGCACTGCAAAAGCACACCCCAGGATCAGGGTCAGCGTCAGAAATATGTATGAAATTATTTTTTTCATTTTTCTTCCTTTTTCATGCTTGAAGAATCAAAATTCAGGGTATACTCAATCTCGTGAGGAGTACTCATGGCTACAGTATCTGCAGTCACTTCCATTTCTGCGTCAAAGACTGTGACCGGGATCTCAAATGTGGAGTTTCCGTCTTTGTTCACCGGCTCATATTTTTCGCCGTCCACGATCATGTAATCATAATTCGGACTGCTCCAGATGATGGTTGCCGTAGCTTCTTTGCCCTTGATCTCTACTTTAGCTGGAGATTCTACAGATGCTCTTCCTGTTCCGCCTGTAAGGGTTACATCCGTCTCATAGGTTCCGTCCTCCAGCTTCAGCTCTTCCGGTTTTTTCCCTTCGGATTTTTTGTCGTCAGAGGTTTTTACAGGATTCTTTACGCTGACTTTATGGTCGTACCATTTGCCTTTTTCTCCCAGGATCGCCACGTTAAATTCCTCACCAATGGCCGGTACCGGGATATCAAATCCGTAAACCTCCTCTGTATAACCATCGCTGTACTTCACTGTATCTGTGGTCGGCTCAATGATCTCTGCTCCGTCCTTCTGGGCATCCTCGGCAGTTCCCGCAAACAGGTTAACGATCTTCTTGGAAACCAGACTTACGTGGATGGTCATTTTACCATCTTTGACCGTGAGCTCTCCTTTTTTGTCATTGGCCTCATTTACATGAAACATGCTACTGTCTGTCTCAAACTCTGCTGTATAAACGCCATCTTCCAGGGTATCTGCTTTGGCTGCATCTGTATCCTTTTCTTCGGAAGCTTCTGCTTCCTCACCGGACTCTGTTTTTGTTTCATCTGTTTTTGCCATCGCAGGCACAGAGCCCAGCACCAGGACTGATGCACTTGCCATTGCAAGAATTAAGTTTACATAGCGTTTTTTCATGATAATCTTCTCCCTTCCATAGATACAGCAATCTGCCCGGAAAACAGTCTTCCTGATCTTTCCGGGCAGTTACATTGATTTCTTATAGGTATCTGAACTCACTCAGATATTTTTATATTTATTATTCTGCGGACTCCTCAGCAGAATCAGCCTCTGTATCTGCTGCTGCATCAGAATCTGCGGACTCCTCAGTGCTTCCCAGAGAATCGATGGCTGCCTTTGTATGCTCTACATAAAGCTTCTCAACTGCTTCGATTCTTCCAAGACCCTCGATCTGGCAGTCAACCTTATCGAAGTTTCCGGATGCTACAAACTGGCTCTTCCAGGAATCCTCCTCATCACCGGCCATATCGTTATTTGCATGGTCTCCGGCAACAACCATCAGCGGACGAAGAACAACGTTCTTGTATCCTGCTTCTTTTACCTTCTCGATAACCTTGTCGCAGGCTGTATCTTCCGGCTTACCCTCTACAGTACCGATGAATGCGTTCTTCAATCCAAGGTTTTCCATCTGTGTCTGCATCTGATCGTATGTAACGTTAGCTGTATGAGATGTTCCATGTCCCATGAATACGAATGCTGTGCCAGCCTCAGCTGCTGCATCCATGCTGTCAAATCCGGCCTCTTTGCAAGCCGTATCTGTGATTGCCTGAGCAACGGCTTTCTTGTCATCATTGATCACAGTTGCATCGTCTCCAACCTCACCGAGCATTGGCTCTGCGATAGCTACAGACTCGAATTTATCTTTATAGCCATTGATCGCTTCTGTCATCTCATCGTACTCAGCACCATGCATCAGATGGGTAGGCTGTACAACCAGATTCTTAACACCATTCTCTACTGCACGGTCAAGAGCCTGCTGCATGTTATCGATCACTTCATCATCTCTTGCCTCTACATGGTTGATGATGATCTGTGCTGTAAATGCTCTTCTTACAGACCAGTCCGGATAAGCTTCTGCAAGAGCATCCTCGATTCCCTTGACATCCTCTGCACGGCTGTCATTGAAGGAAGTACCAAAGCTTACAACAAGAAGTTCATTCTCGCCGATCTCATCCTGGTTACGCGGATCGTCCTTGGAAGCATCTCCTGTGTCACGTCCGAAATAATCCGGATCTGCATTCTCACCCTCTACCAGTTCTTTCTGAGCATCTGTCAGAGCATCCCATGCTTCTTTGGCTGCCTTGCAGTCCTCATCTGTTGTGTCGTTTCTTTCCTGTACATAGATCTTGTCGATCAGAGCTGCTACATTATCTGCTGCTTCCTGATCTGCATCAGAAGCCTCTGTGGTATCAGCTGCCTCAGCGTTCTCTTCTGTAGCAGAATCCTCTGCTGCCATTGCTGTTGTAGCCGCACCCATAGAGCATGTCATGGAAACTGCGAGCATCAGAGCTAACATTGTTTTTCTTTTCATTTCTCATTGTCCTCTTTTCATGTATTTCCAGAATACTGATATGTACAAAAAAGCAGCAGCTCTCTGCGGCCGCCTGCTCACACATGATTCTCTGCGCAATACAAATACATAAAAAGAAGTTCTGTATTGTTATGGAGAATACCGATTCGTAAACCGCGAATCCCTGAATCTCACAATAAGGCAGTTCTCCTGACTTGGTTCCACGCTGCTTTCCCTTCCCGGTCTCCCAGTGGTTGTAAAAGCAGCTCCCCTTTCACAGTGACGGTATCGTTCCGGATTCTCACCGGATTCTCTTTTGCACATCCGACTGGATGCAACCTTATCATTATAACATTTGCACATATTTTCTTTTACCTGGTTATTTAACTTTTACCACAAACTCATAAATTTGTCAAGATTGATGTCAGACGATTCACGGTTTTCTGTGATCTTCGCTCACAAAAAACACCTCGCGAAATATTACCAGTGAACAGTAACCGGTTTTCTCCCTGTATCTGTCAGTTATTATCAGAATACTTTCTCCAATATTCATGCACATCCTGCATAAAAAACAGCCCCTTTCTGTCATCACCCTGATATCAGAAAAGGACTGTCTTACACTGGATATTCGCAATCCGCTTCGCTACTTGCTCATAACAGATAAACTGCTTTGCAGTTTATCTGTTAAAATACTCCTGCTCCAGGTATCTGGCTACGTAGATTCCGCTGGCAGATGCATGGGAAAGAGAGTGTGTCACGCCGCTGCAGTCTCCGATAACAAAAAGACCCTTGTGGCAGGTTTCCAGATTTTCGTCGATCTCAACCTCCATGTTGTAGAATTTAACCTCCACGCCATAAAGCAAAGTATCGTCATCTGCGGTTCCCGGTGCGATCTTGTCCAGGGCATAGATCATCTCGATGATGCCATCCAGGATACGTTTCGGCATAACAAGACTTAAATCTCCCGGTGTCGCAGAAAGTGTAGGTGTTACGAAACTTTCCTCAATACGGGCTTTTGTGCTTCGTCTTCCGCGGATCAGATCTCCAAACCGCTGTACCATAACACCACCGCCAAGCATATTGGAAAGTCTTGCAATGCTCTCACCGTATCCGTTGCTGTCATGGAACGGCTCTGAGAAATGCTTGGATACCAGAAGGGCAAAGTTTGTATTGTTGGTATGCTTTGCCGGATCTTCGTAGCTGTGACCGTTTACTGTGATGATACCGTTGGTATTTTCATTCACGACAACACCTCGCGGGTTCATGCAGAAGGTACGGACCATATCCTCAAACTTCTCAGTTCTGTAAACGATCTTGCTCTCATAAAGCTCATCTGTCAGACGGCTGAAAACCTCTGCCGGAAGCTCCACACGGACTCCAATGTCCACACGGTTGGAAAGAGTCGGGATCTTAAGCTCTGTACATACCGTCTCCATCCATTTACTTCCGCTTCGTCCTGCGGAGATGATACAGTAAGTTCCCTCGTAACGCTCATCTCCTACAAAAACTGCATAACCGTCTTCAGTTTTTTCTACTTTGTCAACAGATGCGTCAAAATAGAAGTCCACATGGTCTTTCATTTTTTCATAGAGGTTCTGAAGCACCACATAGTTGATATCTGTTCCCAGATGGCGGACTGATGCATCCAAAAGATGCAGGCCGTTCTGAAGGCAGAGCTTACGGATCTCGCTGTTTGTGGTAGAATAAAGTTTGGTTCCCTCACCGCCATGCATCAGGTTCAGTTTATCTACATATTCCATCAGCTCTGTGGCTGTATCCTTGCCGATATGCTGGTACAGAGTTCCGCCAAACTGATTGGTGATATTATATTTTCCGTCGGAGAAAGCGCCTGCACCGCCAAATCCCTTCATGATCGCACAGGTTTTGCAGTGGATACAGGATTTTACTTTCTTTCCGTCGATGGGACATTTTCTTTTTTCCAGAGGATGACCAGCTTCAAAAACCGCGATCTTTTTCTCCGGATCATTATTCATCAGTTCATAGGCCGCAAAGATTCCACCGGGACCTGCTCCTACGATCAGTACATCATATTTCATAAATAAAAACTCCTTATCTTGTATTGCACATTTTCAGTACTTTGTTTTTGCATAAACCCTGTCTATTCTACAACAAGTGTGTTCAAAAGTCACCTGTTTTTTCGGAACCTTCCGATCTTAAGCTTTTTTCCATCTGTTTCCACGGTAATAGCACCGTTTTTCATGGTGTATTCCACCTGACTTCCGGCCGCTTTAAGCCGCTCTACGGTTTCCGGTGACGGATGTCCGTAGGTATTAGTGAGCGAACAGGAAATGATCGCCACTTCCGGCTTTATTTTCTCAAGAAATGCTTCTGTGGTAGAATAACGGGAACCGTGATGTCCCACCTTCAGACAGTCAACATCCTCAAGTCCCCCGGCTGCCAGAAGCTTTTTCTCCGTATCTGCACCGATATCTCCGGTAAAAAGCATCTGAAAATCTCCAAAAGACAACTCCATCACCATAGCTTCCTCATTCACATCTTTTCCTGTGGCATTTTTCTCCGGCCACAGAACAGAAAAAGATACTTTTCCGCAAGGCAGCTCATCCCCTTTTCCTGCTGTCATGACCTTAACTCCGGCTGTTTTTGCTGCCTCTGCAAGCTCCCTCCACGCATCTGGTCTTTCCGCCCAGGCAGGCAGTATCAGATATCCGGCCCGGATGGTTGTAAGACCTTTTCCCATATATTCCAGAAGCTCCTTCACACCGTTGATGTGATCCTGATCTGTATGGGAAATAAAAATCCCATCCAGCCAGGAAATCCCCCGACTTTTCAATGCCGGCAAAAGGCAGTATCTTCCAAGCTCCGACTGGCTGCTGCTTCCTCCGTCGATCAGAAAATGGTGATCTTCCGGGGTCTCCACAAGGATACCGTCACCTTGTCCTACATCCAGGCAGATCACCTTCAGACTTCCTGTTGGATGATATTCCAGTATCAGGATTCCGACTGCCAGAAAAATACCGGCTGTTATCCGGATAGCATATAGCTTCCAACAACCTGCTTCCGCCCGCTCCTCTGCTAGCTCCGTTTCCTCACAGACTGCTTTTTTCTTCCGGAGCTGTTCTTTTATATACTGTCCCATAAATAGAACTGTGATCAAAAAGCCATAATATACCAGGATCTGCCATATTTCCGGCTCCCCTCCGATCCAGGTACTCCATCCTGATCTTCCTGCCAGACTGCAGAGATATTCATAAAAAAGCAACAGTACCCTTGCCGGCAGGATTACCAGTTTTGCCGCAGGAATACTGAGAATTCCCAGCAGCAGCGCCGCCATTCCTCCAGTCAGCACTACCCCCACACTTGGAAGCACCAACAGATTCAGGATAAATCCGGCAATAGAGACTTCTCCGAAAAACTTCAGCATCACCGGCAGAGTCACAAGCTGAAGAGCTATAGGACTTACCAGTGCCTTTGTCCATTTTTTCTCCGCTCCTGCAAGGGCACAGATCTTTTCCGCAGCGAGCCCCATTCCCAGAACACAGCCAAAGGACAGAAGAAATCCACTGTCCAGGAGATAGGCCGGAGATTCCACAAGGATCATCATGGCAGTTACGGAAAGAGCACTCATCATATCATAGATCCGTCCGGTGATCCTGGCTCCCATGGCGATCAAAAACATAGTTACTGCACGCATGGTGGAAACACTCCCTCCGGTCATGATCCCATACTGCAGCATCACTCCCAGAGAAAAAATCCCGGCAGGCCAGATTCCCAGTCCCATCTTCTTTAGAAGGTTGTAAAGCCCCATTCCAAGAATACTGATATGAAGTCCGCTGATGGCAAGGATATGTATGATTCCGGCCAGCTGATAGCGCATCTGTGTTTCCGGATCCAGTTCCTGTTTGTCTCCAAGCGTTATGGCACAAAAAACAGGCGCATCTTTTCCTGCAGCTTCCTTCAGGATCTGTCTGCAGCTTTCTTTTATCTCCAAAAGGAGCTGCCTGTAGCCGGAATACACTGCTGTTTTCTTTTGGAGCACAGCGTTCTTCATAAAATAATAAATATGACGACAGGCATAAAAGTGTTGGCTGTCAAAGCCCCCCGGATTCGCAGGACCTTCCACTCTTTTCAGCGTTCCCTTGACCAGGATCCGCATTCCCGGTTTCAGATCTTCTTCTTTTTTGAGAAATATTCTTACATTTTCAATTGGAAATTTTTTTGACTGATGGATAAGATATGTTTTTTTCAGATAAACAGACTGGGAAAATTCTGTGTTTTCATACTGTTCCACCTCCCCGCAGATCATGGAACCAGGGTGCGCTTCGATCTGCTCCTGCACATTTAACGGAAGGGGATTCCCCTTGATCAGAGGAATCCCCATAAGCTCCAGTACGCAAAGACTCAGCACCATAAGAAAACACAAAAGACACATCGGCCTTTTCGCCATAAATGTTCTCCCGTTTTCTGATATTTTGAAATGTTTTATTTTTTCTATTCTTTTTTAGCCTTTGTGTGTGCCAGCAAGCTGTCGTTCCATTCATAGAACTTATAAAGCTGCATATTCTGGCCAAAGGTCACTTCCTTGTTTCCTTCGATGGAAATCTCAACTTTGTCCACATCCGTTGCCGCGATCAGCGTATTTACCACCGAATACACGGCAATCTGTTCCGAAACATCCAGCGCATAATCCTGAAATACGGAATTATAATCCACATAGCAGATTCCGTTTGCTCTCGTCAGGGAAAGTACCTCTGAATTCTCCGGTATTGTAGGATAATGTCCTTTTTCCAGCGGACCTCTTGCAAGCTGCTCCAAAACCACCGTAGCCTTCGGAAGATTTCGTCTGTAGCGGACACTTCTCTGTTCCGCTACCAGTTTATCTCCGTTTTTATTTGTGAAATACAAAGTAAAGGTGTCATAGCTGTACACATCCCCATCGGACCCGGAAAACTCCACAAAGGTGTCGTTGTTCATGGCTCCCACTTCTTCACCCCTGGTATCTGTCAGCGGCTTTTTACCCACATAGATTTCCACAGAATCTACTCCTGGAACCTGTAAAAAGATCTTCACTATACCTGCCCGCACCAGAAGTTCCCTGGTACGTGACATTTTATCATAGGCCTCATTGAATTCTACGTTCAGGACTCCATCCTGTATAGAATAAGAAGAAATCTTTACCCCATCCGGAAAAAGTGAGATTCCGTCTTCCCGGGTCTCACGGTTATTCAGACTCTCGGAAAAATTGCGCAGCATCACTTCTGTTGTTTCCTTCTCCGGAGTATATTTTTCTTCTTTCAGTCTCGTTTCATCGCTGTTGATATAATAAAATCTATACTGCTGTTCTTCGTTTTTATTTCTTCCCGACAAACCTATGAAAGCAACCAGACCAAAAAGGATGCAGGCAGCGGCCACACAGATGATCAAAATCGTTTTTTTCATGCTGTACCTCCTAGGACGGGATATAGGACAGCGGGATCTTCACGGTAAATGTGGTTCCCTCGCCCTCTTTGCTGGATACCTTGATGATCCCATGATGCATGGCTATAGAACTTCTTGTAATAGCAAGTCCAAGACCGGTTCCGCCGATTTCTCTGGAATGGGATTTATCCACACGATAAAAACGCTCAAAGATCCGTTCAATGGAATCTTCCGGTATTCCCAGGCCGGAATCTGCAACCGTCACATAGAAATCCTTATGATCCGCATCCAGTGTTACGCGGACCCATCCCTCATCTACATTGTATTTGATACCATTTTCGACCAGGTTACTGATGGCAAGGGTAAATTTCACCTCATCCACATCTGCGGTTACCGGTCGGAACGAATCCAGGATCAGGTCAATCCTTCTCTGATCTGCAATAGGACGGAGACGCTTCAGAATATTCTCCAGCAGCTCATTGATATTCATATTGCTGATATTCATATCTGCTGCTTTTTTGTCCATTTTTACCAGGGAGAGCAGATCGGTGATGATCTTGTTCTCTCTGTCAATCTCTTCTGTGATATCAGAAAGAAATTCCTGATACAGTTCCTCCGGAACCCCCTGCTGTCCTACCAGCGAATCCGCCAGAACCTTCATTGAAGTCATAGGTGTCTTCAGCTCATGAGACACATTGGATACAAACTCCTGTCTGGATTCATCCAACGTCTTCATTCTGGAAAGCATCTTGTTAAATGCATCTGTGATCAAAGCTGTCTCTGTATAATCCGGTACCGAGATCTCCTCATTCTGATATCCGTCTGTAAGGTCCTCGATTGCTTTCGTTACCCTGGCAAATGGCTTCACCAGGATCGTGGAAAGAATATACCCCAGAAAAATGGCCAGCACTACAATGATACCGATGATCAGAATCCCTTTCTGCTCCAGTTCATGGATAGTTGCTGTCACCTCACTGGAAGATGCCATGATCATCATGGCACCCTGCACCTGTTTTACATCCGGACTTTTTACCGGAACTGCCAGGATCAGCTTCTGGCTGTCAGAATCATATTGGTAAGCATCTTCTCCTTTAAAACAGTTCAATACTTTCTGGGAAACCAGAGTCCTGCCCTCATCCACGCCATAGGTATCCTTGATGATCCTGAAATCCCTGTCTACAATGAGAATCCTGCCACCATAGCTGTTGGACAGTAATTCCAGCTTGCTGTTCACCGTCTGAGAGCTGGTGTCATTCAGATAATTCTCCTTGATCAGCAGGTCGCACATGATGTCACAGATGTTCTCCATGCTCTGCACACGGTTGGCAATGGCACGATCTTCATAGTTGGCAATGACCATTTCCGTTACGATGACACTCGGTACGATTCCCAGTATGATCAGGATGATCAGAATACGAAAGCGGAGACTTTTGAAAAATTTGCCGTTCTTTTTGAACTTCACAGGTTATGCCTGGAAATAGTAGCCCACACCCCATTTGGTGTGTACATATTTCGGCTCACTGGGATTGGCCTCGATCTTTTCTCTCAGGCGGCGGATATGTACATCTACGGTACGGACATCTCCCGGATATTCATAGCCCCATACGATATTCAGAAGATTTTCTCTGCTGTATACCTTGTTCGGATTGAATACCAGCAGTTCCAGCACATCAAATTCCTTGGCTGTGAGGTTGATCTCTTTTCCGGAGATAAATACGCGGCGTCCTTCGCAGTCCAGCTTCAGTTCTCCGACTTCCACAGTCTTGGCCTTCTCCTGCTTGTCCTGTTTGCTGCCTGCACGGCGGATGATCGCCTTGATGCGGGCTTTGACTTCTAGGATGTTGAAAGGCTTGGTGACATAATCATCAGCTCCGTATTCCAGACCCAGGATCTTATCCATATCTTCTCCTTTTGCTGTAAGCATGATGATCGGAACATTGGAAAATTCACGGATCTGCTGGCATACCTCAAGACCGTCCATTTTTGGAAGCATCAGGTCAAGAAGGATGATATCGTACTCTCCTGCTTTTGCTTTTTCCAGTGCTTCCTCTCCGTCATAGGCACAGTCCACTTCCATTCCGTCCTGCTCCAGACTGAAGCGAAGTCCCTTGACAATCAGTTTCTCATCATCTACTACCAATACTTTCCTGCTCATTTAGCGCTCCTTACTTTATTGCTATTTTATCCTTTATCTTCTCATAGGTTCCTTCTTTGATGCCTGGTACATTCATGATATCCTCTGCTGAAGTAAAGGGACCGTTCTCTTCCCTGTAAGCGATGATCGCCAGGGCCTTGGACTCCCCTACACCTGTGAGAGTAGTAAGCTGGGATACATCAGCGGTGTTCAGATCGATCTTCTGCTCTGTGGAAGATGCAGTCTCGGCTTCACCGGAATCCTCTCCGGCGGATTTCTGTCCGCTCGCCGTTTCGGTACTGTTTTCTGCTGTGACTTCCGATCCATCCTGGGTAGCTGCGATCCGCTGGCTGTCCACTTCCGCCTGGGTAGGCACATAAACCTGCTGTCCATCGGAAAGTCCCTTAGCACGGTTGAGATAGCTTGCCGCAGCTTCCGGAAGATATCCTCCGGCCTGCTCGATAGCCTGAAAAACACGGCTGCCATATGGAAGCTCATAGACTCCCGGGCTGGTCACTGCTCCACATATATCTACATAAATGGTCTGAGGGGTGTCTGAGATCTCCGGCAGCTGTTTTTCAACCTCCGGAGCCGGTTCCTCCGCAGACTCATTCTGTTTCTTCTGTGATATATCTGCCGCAGCCCCTGCGGATGCCTTCCCGGATACTTCACTTTCCGTATCCTTCGGTTCTTCCTGCTCTGCATCCATTCCGGATGCTTCCGTACTTTCTTCCTGCACCAGTTCTTTCTCCAGAAATTCTGTTCCGTCATCCTTACAGCCTGTCAGCCCTGCCAGGATCTGTAACAAAAATATGGAAAAAACAAGCCGAACACTTCTGATATGTGATCTTATTTTCATAGGTAGGCGGTTCACTCCTTTCCGCCGATGTGGCGGCAGGTGCCCCGTTACTCATGCAAAACCATACCTTATTTTAACGAAGTATTACAAATATTACAATACTTTTATTTCTATTTCCATTTGAAAATAACCACACCTGCAATACAGATCAGCATTCCCAACAGCTTTCTCCACTGAAAATCTGCTCTTTCCACACCGAAAATCCCCAGCAATTCTATAAGATAAGCCACCGCAAGCTGAGAAATGACAATAAGCATAACCGCCCGCGCAGGCCCCAGACTTCCCATACTCCGGATCACTGTGATAGTGATAAATGCACCGATCACTCCTCCGAGTAAATTATATTTATCCTCTACCTGCCACAGCATGCCGATACTTTCTCTGCCTGTGAAAAACCATGCTGCCACACAGACCAAAAATGCAGAAAACTGTACCCAGCCGGTTGAAACCCACAGACTGGTCTGTTTTGTTACATTTGTGTTAAATACCCCTTGAATACTCATCAGTGCACCTGAGATCAGTGCTGACAAAAATCCCCACATAAAAATCCCTCCATATATACTCCATTTCCGGTATTACTGCCGGAAAAAGGCGCTGCATATTTCTGCAACGCCTTTACGGTTTCTTATAATTTAGTTTATGTGATTTTCCTGCAATTATACACACTGCTGCCCTGTTTTCTCATCCGCATAATATTTATATACATGATCACGAAACGCTCTTTATTCCGGAAAATATTTTCTGAGATATATCCTTCCGGAAAACGCAATATGCGGCATCTCATAAAAAATGGCTGTTTTCGGACAGATCGGACGATAGAGTGGGTCTGCCACAATGATCCTGGCTGTTTTCAGCTTTTCTTCCATGGCTTCCTCGCCACAGATGGCTTCATCTCCCTTGCGCAAAAGTCCCTCTGTGATCTCCAGCGGACAGAGCAGCTGAACCTTTTTTCCGTATTTCTGCTCTATGACTGCTGCCAGGGAGCCCATGGTAACCGGTTCTCCGATGATGGTAATGTCCGGTGCGGAAAAAAACACCTCATTTTTGTCGGGCATTTTCCTGCTTTCTCCTGAAAGATCAGATACTGCTGACAGACTGTTCCTTCCCTGAAAATAGATTACCTGCTCCGGAGTTACTTTCCACAGTTCCTCCTGTTTCCCTAAGATCTGCCCTCCGCTTTCCTCTGCGGAGTCATCCTTCTTATTTACCCACTCTCCACAGGAGCTATCCGCGATCCGCTCAAGTGCATCTGAAATCTGCCCCTCATAGCCTTCCACAGGAGTCCCCACGAGAAATGGCGTACCGAATTTTTCTTTCAGCACATTGGCCGCCGGGATTCCCACAGAGGATACCACAAGGTTTACCGCTGCTTCACCGGCACAGGACAAAGCTTCCAGCGTATCCCCCATAGCCCAGGTGGAAAGTATCTCCCAGCCATAGTTTTTCAGACGTTTTTTCATGGCATCTACTGCAGACTGCGGGCCAAAATCAAGGGGTGTTGCTCCAAGAAGATTTAATTTCCTGCTTCTCTTCTCTGTAGATCTTTCCGCAGATCCTGTGGGTGCTTCTGAACACCTTCCGGTTTTCTCTGCAGCTCCTGTGAAATGTCCGGCGATCTCTGCCAGCGCCAGCCCTGCTCCGTATACATAGTCATGCATGCCGCTGGTCGGAACCGAAAATACCGGAATTTCGGTCCTTGCTGTAAGTGCACGGGCCAGTCCCTGAAAATCTGTTCCGTTCATAAAGGGGATCGGTGAACTTGCAAGTGCAATAAATTTCGGTTTCAGCTCCTTTGCCGCCTCTTCGATATCTTGAAGAAATTTCTCATCATTTCCCATAATGGCATCGATATCCGTAAGACCTGAGATAAAGATCAGACTGTCCTGGTCGTACCACCGGATCTCATCATGGGTATTATAGGTAGAATTACAGCCGGAGGGATCATGCATCACTGTCATTCCTCCAAGCTCATACAACGCGGAGCAGACACCAGACACGTCTGCCGTGTAGATTGGTATGATCCGATATGCCTGTCTCATATGCAGCTTTCGCACCCCCATCCCTTTCGAACGATCAGATCCTCCGGAGCTTTTTCCTCATTAAATGCCTCCAGCATCAGCTGTGCAGTACGTCTGATCCCGTCAAAGCCCCAAAGCCCGCCACCCTGTACCATATTGACAAAATTCCGGCTTCCGGTAAACCAGGCTGCTTTTTGTCCGACGGCAAGGATTTTTCCGGAATGCTGCCGTGGCCGCACTCTCATCTCCGGACGGACAGTCGAAATCAACATGAGTTCCGGGTAATTCTCCTGAAGCCAGAAAAATACTTCTTTTTCTTCCGGGCTGATACTGTCCATAAAAACGGACTGTACCTGAAATCCATGGGTAAGGAGAAGCTTTGCAAGTCCCAGAGGTCTTGGATGAAAAAGATAATCCACAGCTATGGGAGTGTCACCGATGATCTGGTGTGCATGGGAAAGAGCCTCCTCGCATTTTCGGATCTCCGTTTTGATATCCAGGCCATTTTTACCGCAGCTGTGCTGATCCAGCAGCTCCAGCAAATGCTTTTCCTGTGTCTCTATCTCCTCATAGTCAAAGCTTCCGGGCAGGTATAAAAACGGCCTTCCAAGTCTCTCCGCCTGCTGCTGTACTCCGAATTTTCCTGCCGGATAACAGTTAAGGATCAGGCTTCCCTCTCCCAGGCTCTGATAATCCTCCCAGGTCTTACAGGCCGGTGCTTCACGGAGACGGATTCCGTTCTTTTTCAGGATCCGGCAGATATCTGCACTCTCATCCAACACAAAATCACTGCCCAGGACTGTGACACATTCCGGATCAGCTTTCCTCTCCGGTACTGCATCATACATGGCACGGCGCAGCTTCTGATCCGGAGTCGGACCTGTTTTCTGCATGACAGGATCCATAAAGCATCGCATAAAAAAGATCTCCGGAAATCTTTCTTCCAGTTCTCCGTAGATGCGGTCCAGATCACTTCCCAGAAAATGATGAAGACACACGGTAAAAAGCAGGACTGCCTTTGGCTTCTCATCCAGCCGGTTCAGAATATCCGTCACTCCTTCAATGGTCACATCCTCCAGATTTCCGCCCAGAAGATCCTTTTCCTCCACGATCACAAAGGAAAAACGGTCTGCCGCATTCATCTCTGCGGCAGTCAGCACAACGCCACGCATGCAGTTATCCGCACAGACGTAGATCTGCCTTGCTTCCGGAACCAGCATTCCCGTATGTACGATATTCCAGTTTCCATGGACTGGTGAATTAAATTCCAGCCCCGGCTGAAAGGGAACCGGAAAAGAGGCTTCCTTTATAAATATTTCTGTTTTTCCCGAAAGCTCTCTGTTACCAACTCTTTTTAACATGAGTCTTCCTCCCTGCATGCATTCAGGATCTGCTCGGCCAGTGTCCGGTACTCCTCTGCCATCTCACAATCCGGATAAGCTTCCAAAAGAGTTTTTCCTCGATTCTCTGCTTCCAGGACCAGTTCACTTCTGGAAAGCGTTCCCACTACCCGCGTATGAAAATCCTCTGCCAGCTCCCGGACTTTTTCTTCCTCTCCCGGCACGTTCCGCCGGTTCAGGATCACGCCGCCAAGAGATGCATATCCTCTGTTTCTGAAATTATCCACTGCCATGGCAATATTTGCCCCTGCATGGATGGCCATGTTTTCTCCGGAGGTGATGATAAATACCTTATCTGCATACCCCTTTCGCATGGGCATGGAAAATCCACCGCAGACAACATCTCCCAGTACGTCATAAAAAACAATGTCCGGTTTATAGGTCTCATAGGCTCCGTTTTCCTTAAGCTTCTCGAGAGCAGTAATGATACCTCTTCCCGCACATCCAAGCCCCGGTGCAGGACCGCCGGCTTCCACACAGACTACACCCCCATATCCGATCTGCACCATATCCGTAAGCTTCAGCTCCTGGCGTTTTTCGTTATACAGCTCCAGCACTGTGGGAACCTTTTTTCCATGCCTGAGAAGGATCGTGGAATCTGCCTTGGGATCACAGCCAATCTGCATCACTTTCATTCCTTTTTCCGCAAGGGCTACTGCCACATTGGAAACCGTAGTAGATTTTCCGATGCCGCCCTTTCCGTATACCGCAACTTTTATCATTTTCTGTCCTCCGCTTTTGTGATCACATTGGAATATGCCGTTTTGGCGGAAACTCCACTGAGGTGGCCGATCTTTCCGGATAAGGAGCTGATCACATCCTGTGGTGCGTCAATGGCAATACTGATGATATTGATGCCTTTTTCCCGGTAAGGGATCCCCATTCTCCCGATAATATATTTTCCCGCTTCATGAAGAAAACGGTTGATATCATCGATCACGTCATTGTTTTCCACAATGATCGAGATCAATGCCACTCTTGTCTCCATAAGATCTGACTCTCCTTTCCGATATTATCAGCAGATCCTCGGCAGAAGCTCTCCTCCCGGCTGCGGAAGAAGTGCCTGCGTTCCGATCTCCGTAGTCATGACAACCTTTCCCGGCTGGTCTTCCGTAACTTCACCGATAATGGCTGCGTCCCTGGAATAAGGACATTTACGCAGTGCTTCCACGATCCTTCCTGCCTCTTCCTTTGGTGCCATGATCACCATTCGTCCCTCACATGCCAGATAAAGCGGCTCCAGGCCAAGCATGCCGCAAACACCCTTTACCTCCGGAGCTACCGGAACAGCTGCTGCATCCAGGCGGATCCCTACGTTACTCTGTCCTGCGATCTCGTAAAGAACCGTTCCGACACCACCTCTTGTGGCATCACGGATCACATGAATGTTATGGGTGGCATCCAGTACATCTTTTACAGCTCCCCACAGCGGTGCGCAGTCACTTGTCACATCTGCGTCAATGCCGAAATCCTCTCTTGCCAGAAGAATGGTGCATCCATGTCTTCCCACATCACCGGTTACAATAATGGCATCTCCCGGTTTTGCCAGCTCACCGCCTACCTGAACGCCCTCCTGGATCTCACCCATTCCGGTTGTTGTGATAAACACACCGTCAACCTGACCTTTTCCTGCCACCTTAGTATCTCCGGAAACAATACGCACTCCGGCTTCTTTTGCTGTTTTTTCCATGGCTGCGGCGATCTCCTCCAGCTTCTCCATGGGAAAACCCTCCTCAATGACAAAAGCGCAGGTAAGATACATCGGTTTTGCTCCCATACAGGCAAGGTCATTAACGGTTCCGCAGATGGAAAGCTTGCCGATATTTCCCCCCGAAAAAAATGCCGGAGAAACAATAAATCCATCGGTGGATACTGCCATTTTTCCTGCAGGCGGAACCAGCACGGCCGCATCATCGGCTGTGAGATCCGGGTTTGCAAAATGCGCTTTGAATACTTCATCGATCAGTTCTGAGGTCTGACGGCCTCCGGCACCGTGTGCCATGGTCACTGTTTTATTTTCCATAATATTATCTTCTTTCTATGCTGGGTCAAAGGAATTTCATATCGGTTTCATCCTGTCAGATTTTCCGGATACGATCCTTCGTTTGTACTATATGTAATGTATCATGTTTCGCAGTCCATTAAAGCGGACATCAGTTTCCGTACATAAAATATGCGGAACATGCTCCTTCATTGGATACCATACAGGCACCTACCGGATGCTGCGGGGTACAGACCTTTCCGAATACCTTACAATCTGATGGCCTGCATTTTCCCTGAAGCACATCCCCACAGCGACAGGCCGGATTTGGCCTGCCCTGGATCGACGGCACTGCATATTTTTTTCTGGCATCAAAGGCTTCCCACTCCTTCCGGAGCACCAGCCCGGACCCCGGGATCACACCCAGACCGCGCCATTCAGAATCGCAGGGCTCCATCAGTTCATCGATCAGCTTCTGTGCCTCCGGGCTTCCCTCACTTTTTACCACACGGGGATAGCAATTCACAAAGAACGGTTTTCCTTCCTGAAAACGTACCAGTGCAACAGCCAGTGCCGTAAGCAGCTCCTTCGCTGTAAAGCCTGCCACCACACCACTGATGCCTTCCTCTGCCAGATGCTCGCAGAGCGCAGTTCCTGTGATCGCATTGACATGTCCGGGATAAAGGAACACATCCGCACTGCTCTTTAATGCCTGATAAGCCTGGGGCATGGTCTTGTTTGCCACAAGGAGCGAATAATTGGAAAGTCCGTCCTCTCCGGCCTTTTTCACGGAAAGACAGCCAGCAGGCGTGGTGGTCTCAAAGCCAACGGAAAGAAATACCACCTGCTCTTTTGGATGCTCTTTCGCATATTTTTCTGCATCTGCCGGTGAATAGACGATCCGTATCCTGGCGCCTTCTGCCCTGGCATCTGCAAGGCTTTTCTTTGTTCCCGGTACGCGGACAAGATCACCGAATGTGCAGATCGTCACCTGTTTTTCCAGAGCAAGATAAACGGCCTCGTCAATAAACCCTACCGGTGTTACACAGACCGGACATCCCGGTCCTGAGATCAGCTCCACCTGCGGCGGCAGAAGCTTGCGGATCCCCAGACGGAAGATCTCGTGGGTATGTGTTCCGCAGACCTCCATGATCCGCACCGGCGGCCCCTGATATCCTTCTATGATCTCTCTTGCTGTTTTTTTCCTCTCTTCCATCACAGCAGTTCCTCCATCAGCTGGTCTGTCTCTTCCTCGTCATCATCGGTGATCTTTGCAATGGCAACACCTGCATGCACCATCACATAATCCCCCGGCTCCAGGTCTCCCAGGAGCTGGGCGGAAACCTCTCTCTTTGCGCCGCCTGCATCCACCACTGCTGTTCCGTCACTGATCTTTACTACTTTTGCTGATAATCCTACACACATATCTGTGCCTCCCATCCTGCATTTCTGCTGTATGCTCCATGCGTTATCATAAAACATTTTTGATCCGTATCTGCATGATCTCGTCTATATTTATCTGTGCCGCTGCACATAAGCCATCCCATACACCGCCTGTCCCAGTGCGATCCCTCCGTCATTCGGCGGGATCAGGCTGTGCTTCAGAACTTTAAACCCCATTTCCGTAAGGCCGTCATCTACCAGCTCCAGAAGCAGCCGGTTCTGAAAGACACCGCCACTTAATGCCACTTTCCGGATTCCGGTCTGCCTCTCTGCTTCCTCACAAGCTGCAAGGATCTTATCTGCCAGTGCCCGGTGAAATCCATAAGCCAGCTTCCCGGGATCCTCTCCTGCAAGCCTTGCCCGGACCAGATATGCAACGATCTCACCTGTATTTAAAATAAATTTTCGTTCATCTTCAGACGCTTCTGAGATGCCTGTGCCTTCCGGAATGTCTTCCTTTTCTGACATCCGTATCTTCAGATTTTCTTCCGGATTTTTCTTCTGCATCTCCCGCTGCTTTCTCCAGGCCTCCGCCGCAAATTCCAGTGCTGTGGACGCTTCTCCCTCAAAGGTGGACGCTCTCCGGATCCCCAGGATCGCACTGACTCCGTCAAAAAGTCTTCCTGCACTGGTGGAAGTCACGGCATTGATCTTCCGCTGTGCCATAGTCACCAGTACCTTTGCTTCCTGACCTGTGCAAAGTCCCAGTTTACGGACAGTGTCCAGGGTTTTTTCCAGATTTCCCGTATTCTGCCAGATCAGGGAAACGGCGATCCGCCAGCCTTCTTTTGCGGAAATATCTCCGCCAACCTGGACAAAGGGTTCTATACTTCCAAGCCTTGTAAATCCTTGACAGTCTGCAACCAGGAGCTCTCCGCCCCAGATGGTTCCATCGGTTCCATAGCCTGTTCCGTCAAAGGAAACCCCTATCACCTTTTCTTCGCAGTCATTTTCTGCCATGCAGGATAAAATGTGTGCATAATGATGCTGCACCCTCAGAACCGGAAGCCCTAACTCCTCTGCCACCACTGTGGAATTATATTTAGGGTGAAGATCACAGACCACTACCTCCGGCTGCACCTCCAGAAGTGTTTCCAGCCGCCCGATCGTTTCCTTCAGGGCTTTTACCGTTCGAAGATCCTCAAGATCTCCCACATAAGGGGAAGGATAAAAACGGTTATCCACACCAATGCAGAAGGTGTTCTTAAGTTCTCCACCTGCTGCGATCACCTGGCCCTTCCAGGGTGTGGAGACCATAAACGGAAGAGGCGCATACCCGCGGGAACGGCGGATCATATAGGGTTCACCCTTATAGAAATCCATCACCGAATCGTCGGCCCGGATACGTATCTTCCTGTTGTGGGAAAGAATGCAGTCACAGAGATGGGAAAGCTCCTCTGCCGCCTCCTCATCATCTCTGCAGATCGGCGCCCCGGAAGTATTTCCGCTGGTCATTACCAGAAGCCCGGGCATCCGGATCCCATCATCGTAATGAAAAAGAAGCAGCTGAACCGGTGCATAGGGAAGCATGACACCCACCTTGGGATTCCCGGGTGCAATGCTCTCACAAAGCCCCGTTTCTCCCGGCAGCTTATCCAACAGCAGGATCGGCTTTAGATGACCGGTAAGGATCTTCTCCTGTTCCTCGCTGACCTTACAGATCTTCTTCACAGCTTCCATATCCTGTGCCATCACTGCAAAAGGCTTCACCGGACGCCGTTTCCGCTGCCGCAGCCGCTGTACAGCCTCCTCACTGGTAGCATCACAGCAAAGGTGAAAACCACCGATCCCTTTGATGGCCACGATCCCACCGGAAGCAATGATCTTCCTTGTATAAGTGATAGCCTCCCGTCCCCGTTCCTCTCTTCCCGCCAGGTATACCTCAGGGCCGCAGTCATTACAGCACACCGGCTGGGCATCATAGCGTCTGGTATCCGGGTTATGGTACTCATCCGCACAGGAGGGACACATAGGAAATTCCTTCATACTGGTCCGTTCACGGTCATAAGGAAGTGAATCCAGGATCGTCAGTCTGGGACCGCAGCAGGTACAGTTGATAAAGGGATGCAGATACCGCCTGTTTTCCGGATCAAACATCTCCGCCTTACATTCATCGCAGATCGCGATATCCGGGGAGACAAAGATTTCCCCCTTTGTCTTCTCACTTTCGATGATATCAAACTGTGTAAATTTCTCCGGCTCCTCCACCGGTTCTTCAAGAAGCTTCAGGATAGCTGCACGCTTCGGTGGCTTATTCCCGATATCTGCGATAAAGGCATCCACATCCTGCTGCTTACCCTGAGCAAAAATCTCCACATAGGGTCCTTTATTGGATACACTGCCACGGATTCCTCTTGCCATAGCATGACGACTCACCGTAGGGCGAAATCCCACTCCCTGTACGATCCCGTAAACACGGATCATTTTCGTAATTTCCCGCTCCATATGTTTCTCCATTCCCTGCAGCTGTTTCCACTGATCCGGCTGCAGCATGCATGTAACTTTATATCCTGCCCTTATGGACTACCTGCATTTTCCGGATACCGCAAAATGCACTGTATCCACAAACACTCCTGAAAAAGCCTTTGTCATCCGCTTCATACATGGATCTGCAAAGATCACGTCATATCCGCCCTTCTCTGCCAGTTCCATGTAATCTTCCTCATCCCTTAATGACACATCGCCCTCCTCCAGGAGATTTTTTTCCATGGAAAACCAGCTTGCCACGGTGAGCTCTCCGTCCGCACCACGTTTCCGTAGCTCCTCTCTTATGGAACCGGCCATCACCTGCTGCTGCACGATGAGAATCTTTTTTCCTGTATAATCCATATCAGGAACCAGCTCTTCCGCCAGAGGATATCCCACCTCATAAGGTGTTCCGAAGGTTTTCTCCAGATATCTGGCACATTCCAGTGCCGCAGGAGAAACCACGATATTTTTTTCCGCAGAGGAGGCTTTTTTTACCTCATCAAGCCCGTCTCCCATTCCGTAGCAGACTGCTCTCTGTCCTCTGGCACGGAATTTTTCACGGATCTTGTCTGCTGCTTTCAGGTCACTGACATCCTGAGGTGTCATTCCGAGAATTCCTGTCTTACCAGCCTCCACAGGCAGCTTTTCCCGGGCAAAGGCTTTAAAAAGCTCCAGATAAGCCTTCCGCTCTCCCGCATCATAAAGCTCCATTCCGTTGGTATTTACTGCAAGCACCGGAAGATCTGTTTTCTTCTCGCACATCCGCCGCAGTGCCTGATGATCCGTTCCGATCACAGCAGGTACCGGTGTTCCGATAATGGCTGCAAAGCCTGCCTCCACCTTTTCTGCTGCATCCACAAGCTTGGCAACCAGGCGGTCATCCCGTCCCAGGATGGCATCCATATCCCGAAGTCCTGCGCTGAATACCGCACTTTTCTGTTCAAACCATCTCGGTTCATCAAAGCCGCAGACATTTCCCGCACATCCTCCTGCATCACAGATCACGATGATCCCGCCAAGCTCATACAGCACTGACACGGCTCCAGACTGATCCGGCGCAAAGGGTGTCAGATATTTCCGAAGTCCTCTCATACCTTTTCTCCCTTCTGCAAAACTTTCTCTGTCAGTGTTTCAAACAGCCTGCGTACCCCCGCATAGCCATAGGGCTGCCGGTCCTGATTCCACACGGCATTTGGCTGATCCCGGTGATAATATCCTGCATCCTTTCCTATAGTAAGGTTCACTCCACTCCCGGACGGATCGTAATACAGCATGGTGGGTTCCATATTGGAAAAAACCTTTGTATCCGGACTCAATTCCGCAAGATGCCGTATGTATACAAAATTCTCGGCTGTGATAGTTCCGTAGATCTCCGGCACCTGGAAACCATACCGCACCAGGGCCAGGGCCAGCTCAAAGGGATCTCCGTTCATGCACTCCCCTACTGCAAAGGACGCATCCGGACAGACCTCCCGGAATCTCTCCACTGCCTCTTCTGCTGCTTTTTTATACACTTCCTGGTCAAAAGAGACTCCAAGAACCTGTCCCAAGGCACGATACTGATTTTCGATCTTATCTGTCTGGTAGAGCCTCCGAAGCTCAATAAAAGGAATCTTCAGCCGGTCATGAAAATCCTCCGCTGCAAACCTTGCTTCCGGATGAAGCACCAGATTAAAATTGGCCTGTGACATGGTCTGATATTCTTCATAATCCTTACATCTTGAGATCTCATGGATGGTCTTTACGCCTGCCTGCTGCAGCAGCTCATACATCTCGCAGTCATCAACCAGCGGCGAAAAAAATCCCAGAAGATTGACCACATTTCCCTTTTTCTTCTGTGGCTCAAGGAGGGAGTATAAGGACTGGCGTACATGGACCATAGGCGGCTTTCTGCCCTCACGTGTCAGTGCGTACATGTAACAGGGACGCACCGGAATATCCACCTTTTCCTCTGCCTTCCGGCAGACACGTTCCATATCCGTTCCCAGAAGTGCATCCACACAGGTGATACAGATCATCACCACAGACGGCTTCTTCTCACAGCAGTCGCAGATCTCTTTTACCGCTTTCGGGATCTTTTTCAGGTGACGGCCTGTAACAATATCCGTCTCGTCCATCATCAGATAAAAAAATCGATCATTGTACTCCGGCATGGAGCTGATAAGAGAAGTATTTCTTCCGCAACATCCCGGTGCCACGATCAGCATAATGGAATCCGGCACTGCAAGCCCGGCCCGCTTTACGCCAAAGCCCTCCGCTCCCGGAGAGTTAAATGCCAGAGTTGCCGGAGAGCTATAGATCAGATGCTTCCCGGAGATCATCTGCGGAGGGATCGCTTCCAGCCCGCCCCGGGCCAGTTCTTCTGCAGTTGCAAAATATGCTTCCTTTTTCATATATCCTCCTTCTCCGCTTCTTCACTTTCCAATAGCTTCCTCGCCAGTGCAAAAAATTTCTCACTGATCTCAGAATTCTCGTCTCCCTCGATTACCGTTTTGCCCTGATCCTCCCATCGGATGATCTCGTCACTTCTCGGGATCTCACCCACGATCGGGATATTATTTTTTTCTGCAAAAGCATTTACTTTTTCCGTTTCATTCTCCACATTCCTGTGATTCAGCACGATCCCGAAGATTCTCGCATAGCTTCGATCCTCAAAATTCCGCACAGCACTGGAAATATTATTGGCTGCATAGAGTGCCATTTTCTCTCCGGATGTGACAATGAGTACTTTTTCCGCATAGCCCTCCCGGATCGGTGCCGCAAAACCGCCGCATACTACATCTCCAAGAACATCGTAAAGCACTACATCCGGCTTCCAGGTCTCAAAAAGCTTCAGATCCTCCAGAAGCTGAAAGGTTGCGATGATACCTCTGCCTGCACAGCCAAGTCCCGGCGTGGGGCCGCCGGTCTCAATGCAAAGGACTCCACCAAAGCCCTCCTTTGAAATATCCTCCAGCTTTTCCGGCTCCTCATCCTCTTCCCGCATATAATTCATTACCGGCCGCAGAGGTTCTCCCCCAAGAAGATTGATGGTGGAATCCGCCTTGGGATCACAACCGATCTGGATCACTCTCTTCCCCATGGCTGCAAAAGCCGCCGCCAGGTTGGACGTCACTGTAGACTTTCCGATACCGCCCTTTCCGTATACTGCTACCTTCAGCATAAAATCCTCCCTAATTCATTCTGTTCGCTCCCGCAGGTATTTTTCATAAAAAAAGCTCTTTCACGCACAAGGTGAAAGAGTCCCGTATTCCGCTCACAAAACAAAGTCAAGCGGATATTCGCGATCCGCATTTGCTGCTTGTTCATAACCGAATAACTGCTTCGCAGCTGATTCGGTTAAGCTGTGCCGGATGAACAACGATTCCTGCTCGGATATTCCTTGCCGTCAAAGTCTGTTTCCTGCTGTATTTTGTTTTAATGCCTCATCCGGATAGAAAGAAAATATTTCGTTCCGTCTGAATTTTTCTATTTTTATTATACAATGGTGTACATTAGTGAGTCAATTGCAACTCTGACTTTTTATACAAAAAAAGGCCCCAAGGCGAAATATTTTTAAGCATTTCGCCGAGAAGTCTCTTCTCTGATCTGCCGGCTCAGAAGCCGCGGCAAAGTTATTCTTATGATAAAGCTTTACTGGATAGAAACTACGTGATATCCTCTGTCTTCCACTACTTTCTTAAGCTCTTCGTTGGAGATCTCTCTGTCGTAGGAAACCACTGCCTCACCTTTTTTCAGGCTTACTTTTGCTGCCGCACCGTCAATGCGGTTGATCGCTCTTGTGACGCTGGCCACACAGTTCTCACAGTGCATGCCTGTGATCTTCATGGTTTTCTCACCCAGCTTGGTTCCATCCAGCTTCTTCTTCGGGATCTCCGGCTTGCTGCCGCCTCCGCAGCAGGCGCCTTCGCCCTTCAGATGTTTATATGCGCCTTTTCCGGCAAACAGCATAATGATGATAACAACGATGACAACAATTGCATTTGCCATGATTTCTTTCCCTCCTGGTTACTTATGCATTCCACTACAGCCGGAGCAGCCGGAACAATGACCGGAGCAGCTGCCGCCACAGCCACCTGTATGTGTGTTACCGGCACAGCCGACACAGCTGAGCCCCTGTTTCTTTCTTGAATAGAGATAACTGATCACAAATACGCCATATGCGATCACCAGTGCCAGTACAATAATATCCGCTATCATACTCATATCTGTCACCCTTTCTTTCGCTGTACAGCCTGTGAACTGCTGCCAGCCTCTGATGAATACTTTTGTAAAAAAACTTCCATATTTCTTCAGGCTTATTATAGCACAGAAGACCAGGTATTTACATCCCCGGTCTCCTGCATTTCTTATCATTTCAACTGTTCTTACAGCATCATTTCAAAGCTATCATATGTACCGGATCGTTACTGTATGACCGGTTTTCAATTACTCTGCTGCCTGTACAGATCTCTTTGTAACATCGTTCTGGTTCTTGTACGGATCTGGTCTGAACAGAAGGAAGAGCAGGATCGCTGCAAGGATCAGCGCTACGATCGTTCCAATTCCGAAGGAACCGGCACCTGTGACAACAAGACCGATCTGGTATACACAAAGTGTTACAACATAAGCAAAAATGTTCT
Organism: Blautia sp. 2227st1_G12_2227SCRN_220401; assembly: GCF_039062885.1. Taxonomy (NCBI): domain Bacteria; kingdom Bacillati; phylum Bacillota; class Clostridia; order Lachnospirales; family Lachnospiraceae; genus Blautia; species Blautia sp. 2227st1_G12_2227SCRN_220401. The sequence continues at coordinate 63,855 of NZ_JBCLNI010000005.1, forward strand.
GGAAGAGAATTGCAAACCAGAACCATTTTCTGGACTGCATCTCATGTGCCATTGTAGAAATAGCTGCAAGGCACGGAGAGTCAAGCAGGTTGAACAGCAGGAAAGAAAATGCTGCTACTGCTGTCGGGAACCATGCTTTGATCGCTGCACCAACGATCATGGTATCCTCTGCATCATCACCAGCTACGTTTGCAAGAACACCCATTGTACTTACGATGGACTCTTTTGCGGAGAATCCGGAGATGGAGGCTGCAACCGGCTGCCATTTGCCAAATCCAAGAGGAGCAAAGATCGGAGCAAGGATACCACCAAGGATAGCCATGATACTGTCGTTGCTGTCCTCAACAAATCCGATTCCGCTTCCTGTATTTCCGATGCTGGAAAGGATCCACATGATAACAGTTGCAAGGAAAAGAATGGTACCGGCTTTGATGATGAAGCCTTTCAGTCTCTCCCAAACGTGAAGCAGAACTGTCTTTGCAGACGGAATATGGTACTGCGGAAGCTCCATTACGAACGGAGCAGGTTTACCGGAGAACGGTTTTGTTTTCTTCAGGATGATCGCAGATACAAGAACTGCTACAACACCGATGAAGTACATCAGTGGTGTGATGAAACCAGCAGCTACATAGTCACCGGTTGCATAAGCAGTCATGATACCGCCCATAAGAGCGATAACCGGAAGCTTGGCACCACATGGGATAAATGTTGCTGTCATGATCGTCAGACGACGGTCATTATCTGCCTCGATCGTTTTGGAAGCCATGATTCCAGGGATTCCACAGCCGGAGGAGATAAGAAGCGGGATAAAGCTCTTTCCGGAAAGTCCGAAATGACGGAATACACGGTCCATGACGAACGCGATACGAACCATGTAACCGCAATCCTCAAGGATGGAAAGGAACAGGAACAGGATCGCCATCTGCGGAACGAATCCAAGCACTGCACCAAGACCACCGATGATACCATCTGATACAAGGCTCACCAGCCAGTCAGCAACACCGGCATTGCCGAGTCCATCCGACACAACACTCTGGATGGTTCCCACAAAGCTGTCGTTTGTCCAGTCTGTTACCATGGTACCAACTGTTGTTACCGATACATAATAAACGATGAACATGGTAAGGATAAAGATCGGAAGACCGAGAACACGGTTTGTTACGATACGGTCGATCTTATCGGAAACTGTCATCTTATTTCCGCTTCTCTTAACGTTTGCAGAAACAACCTTCTGGATGTACTGATATCTTCCATCCGTTACGATACTCTCTGTATCATCATCCTCTGCCTTCTCAAGGCCAGAAGCAATCTCCTCGATCCTAGACTGTGCAGAAGCCGGAAGGTTCAGACCTTCTTTTACCTTGCTGTCTCTCTCAAGAAGCTTTACTGCATACCATCTCTTGTTCTCCTCAGCGATGTTTGCAGGAACAAATCCCTCGATCTCATTTACAGCTTTTTCTACTGCTTTCGGAAATTCCATCTGCTTCGATGGTACTCTGTGCTGGTTCGCACATTTGATTGCCTCATCAACAACCTCTTTAAGGCCTGTTCCTTTAAGAGCAGAGGTCTCAACGATCGGGCATCCAAGCGCGGAGCTTAAGCCTTTTACATTGATATGGATGTTGTTCTTTTTCAGAAGATCCACCATATTAAGAGCGATAACAACCGGGATACCGATTTCAAGAAGCTGGGTTGCAAGATACAGGTTTCTCTCGATGTTTGTTGCATCCACAAGATCGATGATCACATCCGGTTTCTCTTTCAGAAGGTAATCACGGCTGACAACCTCCTCAAGTGTATACGGGGAAAGTGAATAGATACCCGGAAGGTCTGTTACCGTTACATCCTTCTGGTTTTTCAGCTTACCCTCTTTTTTCTCTACAGTAACACCTGGCCAGTTACCAACGTACTGGTTTGCGCCTGTAAGAGCATTGAACATTGTAGTCTTACCACAGTTCGGGTTTCCGGCAAGAGCTATTGTTACAGACATTTTGTATCCTCCTTTTTTCAGGTCAGAGCCTGACGCTCTGTCATTTTTCGAAGCGTATTTACTTTACTTCCACACATGCTGCGTCATGCTTACGCAGGGAAAGCTCATAACCTCTGATGGTGATCTCAACCGGATCTCCAAGAGGAGCTACCTTTCGGATATAAACCTCGCTGCCTTTTGTGATTCCCATATCCATGATACGGCGCTTGTAAGCCGGGTCGCCGGTGATCTTGGAAACAACTACTGTAGAACCTACTGCTGCATCACGTAAAGTCATTTCTCTTTTCCTCCCTGTTCATATTCCAATTCCTAATCTATCCTCAACTGCGCCTTCCGCAGTTTGGGGCAAATCCACTACCGGTCACTGCCGCACAGTCCGGTCACACCATAATGTGTCTGGCCATTTCCTTATTGACTGCTACTCTGGAATCCTTGACATTTACGATCAGATTGCCGTCAAACTGAGAAATAACTGTCACTTCCGCATTCTCAACAAAACCAAGGCCTGCAAGAAATCTTCTTGTATCCTCCGCTCCGGAAATACGCTTGATCGTGCCAGTATCACCTGACTGTAAAAATAAAATCGGCTGCATGGAATCCCTCCGTTTCTTTCTATTAATTAACTCAGTCTAATTAGTCAGCCCTAACTCATAGGTTAGTTTATACTAAGTTTTTTCGAATGTCAATCCCCTAAATGAAAAAAGTTAATCAAGATTAAGTTTTTATAAACAACATATAAAAAAAGTTCCTGCATTCTGAGGTATTTCTGTCTGGCAGAAGGTTACCTCAGAATGCAGGAACTCTGTTCTGATTCTTTTTCTGTTTGCAGCCTGTTAAGCTAAAAACCCCTTCCGGAACTTTTTCTTTCTTCCGTGCTGCTCATATTTTTATCTCTTAGTGGATCTGATCATTCAAAAGCTTCAGGATCAGATTCTCCGTTTCATTGATTCCGTAGCTTGCACTGTTGATACAAAGATCGTAGTTATCCGGCTTGCCCCACTGAGCTCCGCCGTAAAAATTGTAATACCGTCTGTGCTGGCTGTCCATCTTCTTCAGGAAACGGACTGCCTGCTTCATATTCATCTTCCGTACATCCATAACATGCTGCACACGGATAGCAAAAGGAGCTGTGATAAACAGACTGATATGCGGAATGTGGTTGTTCTTGAGGATCGCATCCGCACACCTTCCCATAATGATGCAGTCCTCTTTTGAGGCCAGATCGCAGATCAGGTCACTCATGTTAAAGAATACCGCATCCTGTTTCGGAAGACCATGGTAACGGTTGAATTCCCGGAACCAGCCCTTGGGATCAAATTTATGCTTCTTCTCATATTTATTGAAATCCGCAAAATATTCCGCATCGTTGACCGCGCCCTTTTCCGCCTCAAGACGCCTTAATACCTGATCAAAGATCTCCACATCATAATAGTTGATCCGAAGCTTGTCTGCCAGTCCGAAACCGATATCATTACCGGCACTTCCCTGTGTACGGCTGATGCAGATGACCAGATGGTCATTCTCAGAGATTTTTTCCCTGTGCTTGATCATATGATTCAGCGCCACACGTTCCTTATCCATGATATCCGTAGCAACAAAAGTCTCCGGCAGCGTCAGGATCTCCTGAAAGATCTCATCATATTTCTTCATGAGACGGCTTTTTTCTTCTTTATCCTTGATGGTCCTGGCCATGTTGCTGATCAGTGCCATCTCGCTTCGAAGAAGATGTCCGTCCGGTTTGGTATACATCAGAGCACTTAAGTTCCGGATAGTGCCTTCTCTGTCACCGGTGAAGGTACGTCCAAGGGAAGATCCTACGCTTTCATAAACCTCGCCATCCAGTTCATAAAGCCTGGTGGCAAGCTCTCTGCATTTCTCTCGAATGTTATTATCCTGCATATTGATCCTCCTCCCTTATAAAAAGAATACCAGCATATCGATGATGAACACCGGTACCAGGAAACAAATGGACCATGCCATATATCCGAAGAAGGACGGCATGTTGATACCATTTTCGTCAGAAAGTGTCTTGACCATAAAGTTCGGAGCATTGCCGATATATGTATTGGCGCCCATAAATACAGCACCGCAGGAAATCGCAGAAAGCAGCTTTACAGGAACCGTTCCCAGCGTTGTTGCGATTCCGTTTGTAAATCCAAGAGTTCCTGCTGTTGTCAGAAATACCAGATAGGTCGGCGTATTATCCAGGAAGCTGGACAAAGCTCCGGTCGCCCAGAACATCTGGTACGGCTCGGTGATACCAAGATTCGGTCCTACTGCTTTCAGAAGCATCAGGGCCGGCTGCATGGTGATAAAAATACCGATGAAAAGTACTGCAACCTCCTTGATCGCACCCCAGGTAAAATGGTTCCGCACACGGATCCTTTTATCCGTTGTCTTAAAGGACAGAAATGCAGCTGCCAGGATCAGGACGATCTCAATGATCGACGGGAAGCTTAAAGTAACCTCACCGAAAATATGAATCCCCTTTACATTTCCGGCTGCATCCTGGAATACAGGCATACCTGGAAGCATTCCGCTTAAGATAACACCCACAACGATCATCACAAGGAAGATGATATTATGAAGACCCTCGATCTTAAACTCGGTACCCGGTTTGCTGATATCCGGTTTACGTCCCTCTGCGATATCCTTCTTGTAAGAGCGCATATCCAGATGATAGAACACAAACAGAAGAATCACCATATTAAGGATCAGTACCGGAAAAAGATGAAGACTCCAGAAGAACGGAACTCCTCGCATGAAGCCCATCAGAAGCGGCGGATCACCGATCGGTGTCAGGCAGCCCCCCATGTTGGATACCATAAAGATGAAAAAGATCATAATATGACCTTTTCTTTTTCTCCAGGAATTCATTTTGATCACCGGACGGACCATCAGCATGCTGGCTCCGGTAGTTCCGATGCAGCTGGAAAGCAGGGTTCCCAGTGCAAGAAGTCCTACATTTACTCTTGGTGAGCCCGCAAAATCACCCTCAACTGTAATGTTACCGGATACACAGAACAGTCCGAATAACAGGATGATAAATGTAAGATAGTCATTGATCACGCACTCCAGTACTGTTTCCGCAGTTTTTCCGGCACCGTAAACAACTGCAAACGGAATGATCATAAGAACGATCCAGAATGCAACCACAACGGGCTGATGTGACTCCCACCACTCACCCTTTACCAGCGGCATCACTGCAACACACAGAAGAAGACCCGCAAAAGGGATACAAAGCCACACCGGCACACCAGATCCTGTCCCACCGTTTCCGGCTGCCCATACACCCACAGGACATGCCAGAAATACTGTCAGAAAAGTACACATGACGGTTAATAATTTTTTCAAAATTTTCACCCCTCACATAAATTTTTTTACCAGTGAAATTATAACATATGGCGTTCTAAAATCAACTGTGTAGATGTGCAATTTATACTCGAACCCCCTCTCTTTTTTGTGCATTTTGTCGGTGTATCATAGCAGTTTTTGTTTGTTTTCAAACACACGACCAGATTTTCGGATACTGTTTTCTATATCTGTTATATAATTTATATACATTGTCTCTCTGAAAAAAAAGCAGCCGTATTCTCCATCGGCACACTACCCTTTCCGGAAAATACTGCTGCTTTTGTATCTGTTATTTTTTTATTATTCCATACACTCGTCAAGAATCTCTGCCATCTTGTCGATATCCTCTTTTGTGATCACAAGAGGTGGAACAAGGCGGAGAACATCACTTCCTGCTGAGATCACCAGAAGGCCCTTTGCAAGAGCTTTTTTCACCACGTCTCCTACCGGACGCCCCTTGATCACGATACCCTGCATGAAACCTTTGCCTCTTCTTGTTTCTGCACAGTCATGCTTTGCAACCAGTTCGTCCAGCTTCTCCTCAAAATACGGAGTAAGTCCCTGCACATGGGAAAGGATCTGATCTTTTTCAAAAATGTCAAATACCTTGCTGACTGCTGCACATACGAAGGGATTTCCACCGTAAGTGGTTCCGTGGTCGCCTGGCTTCAGGGAAGCTGCAGCTGCTTTTTTGTTCAGCACAAAAGCACCTACCGGAACACCACAGCCAAGTGCTTTGGCACAGGTCATGATATCCGGCTGTACTCCATATGCCTGCCATGCAAAATAATGTCCGGTACGTCCCATACCGCACTGGATCTCGTCCAGGATCAGGATGATATCCTTCTCATCACAAAGCTTACGTAAGCCTTCCAGGAACTCTTTTGTAGCCGGATAAATACCTCCTTCTCCCTGTACGGTCTCGGTGATGATGGCACAGGTCTTATCTGTGATCTGAGCCTTTACACTCTCAAGATCATTGAAATCTGCAAATTTCACCCCACCCATCAGAGGCTCAAAGGGTTCTCTGTAATGTGCATTGCCTGTCACGGAAAGAGCGCCGATGCTGCGGCCGTGGAAGGAATGGTTCATGGCAATGATCTCATGGTCTGCATGGCCATCTCTTTCGTAGGCATATTTCTTGGCAGCCTTCAGAGCACCCTCAATGGCCTCTGTACCACTGTTTGTGAAGAAGGCCTTTTCCATATGGCTTGCCTGTACAAGTTTGGCACCTGCCTCAATGATCGGCTCATTGTAGTACAGGTTGGAAATATGCATCAGCTTGTCGATCTGGGATTTCAGTGCTTCGTCATAGCCCGGATAATGATAGCCCAGGGCATTTACTGCGATACCTGCCGCAAAATCCAGATATTCCTTTCCTTCGGAATCATAGAGGTAACAACCCTCGCCTTTTTCAAAAACTACCGGAAAACGGTTATATGTATGAAGAATACTGGCTTCAGATTCTTCCATCTGTTCATTCATGCTCATTGTAATATTTCTCCCCATCATCTTTTAAAATTGCAGTACCAATACCTTTGTTTGTAAAGATCTCAAGCAGTAAGCTGTGCGGGATCCTTCCATCCAGGATATGGACTCTGTTTACACCATGCTCGATAGCGTCGATACAGTTTTTCAGCTTCGGGATCATACCGCCGCCCACAGTACCATCTGAGATCAGATTCTCAGCCTCATCTACACGAAGCTCGGAGATCAGAGTGGAGGGATCATCTGCATCCCTGTAAACGCCCTCAATATCGGACAGGAAGGCAAGCTTCTCTGCCTCAACTGCCTCTGCAATGGCGCAGGCTGCATCGTCCGCATTGATATTGTAGGAATCAAAATTTTCATCAAAGCCGATTGGGAATACGATCGGAAGGAAATCTCTTTCCAGAAGGTCATGAAGGATCTTCGGATTAACCTTTGTAACCTCACCTACGTAGCCGATGTCTTCGCCTTTGGAAAGCTTCTTTTTGCACTGGAGAAGACCGCCGTCCTTACCGCTGACACCTACAGCCTGTACGCCGAGAGATTCTACCAGAGTAACAAGCTCCTTGTTTACTTTTGCAAGAACCATCTCTGCGATCTCCATAGTGTCTTTGTCCGTTACACGGAGACCGTTTACAAAATGCGGCTCCATGCCGACTTTACCGACCCAGCGACTGATTTCCTTGCCGCCGCCGTGAACAATGATCGGTTTGAAACCGACTAATTTCAGAAGGACTGCGTCCTTGATGACGTTACGCTTTAATTCTTCATCAAGCATGGCGCTTCCGCCGTATTTGATGACTACGATCTTGCGGTTGAACCGCTGGATGTATGGCAGGGCTTCTATGAGAACCTCTGCTTTGTCAAGATATTTCTGATTTACCATGTGGGTGTCTCCTTTTTTTGAAAAATGATATGGATTGAAAAAGGTTTTGTTGTTGTATGTTGGAGGGATTTCTTTTTTATTATAATTTTGTCTCAGCTGACAGCTGTGGATTTGCGAGGAGGGGAGGCACTCGGAGTTCCGAAGGCCGTTTCCCCTCCTCGCGCTCCTCCCCTCCGGCCACGGGGAACGGGCTGTTGCCCGCGTTGCGGGCAAAGCGCCTGCTGCGGACAGGCTGTCGCAGACAGCCGCTTCCGACGCGCTTTCGCCGAAGGCGAACAGCTCGTCAGTCTGCCTTCAGCGACTGACGTCTAACCCGACATAACTTCCGGGCTCCCGCTCTGAGGTTTCTCACGTTCGTCACTCAGTCTTCGTCGACTGAAGTTCTACATGCCACAGCCAAGCGTGCCCAACGGAGGGGGTTCTTAGGGGGAGCGTGCGGGCTTCGCAACTTTGAGCTCGCTCCCCCTAAGGGTTTTCTCAGCTTACAAACTGAAACAAAACTACAACTAAAATCCACCATAAAAAACATTCTACAAAGCTCTTACATCAAGAACGATAATCCGCATTGATCTTTATGTAATCATAGGTGAGGTCGCATCCCCACGCAGTTGCGGATGCATCTCCCATCTTCATATCCGCGATGGCTGTCACTGCCTCTTCTGAGAGGATCTTAGTTGCTTCCTCTTCGCTGTAGCCTGTAGAAACTCCATTTTCAATGATCTTGATCTTTCCTGCTTTGCTCTCAAAGTAGAGATCTACCTTTTCCGGATCGAACTGGACGCCGGAGTAGCCGAGGGCGCAGAGGATTCTTCCCCAGTTTGCGTCGTGGCCGTAGATGGCTGCCTTTGTTAAGGAAGAGGTTACTACGGATTTACTTAAGGTTACGGCTTCTGCCTTGGTGGCTGCGCCGATGACCTTGACCTCGAAGAGTGCAGTTGCGCCTTCTCCGTCACCTGCGATCTTTTTGGCGAGGGTTGTGTTTACGTAGTTAAGAGCTTTTTTGAACTCTTCATAATCTGCGTTTTTCTCTGTGATCTTCGGATTACCGGCCTGGCCGTTTGCAAGGAGAAGGACAGTGTCGTTTGTGGAGGTATCTCCGTCAACGGATACCATGTTGTAGGTGTCCTTGATATCCTCGCTGAGTGCTTCCTGAAGAAGTTCCTTTGAGATATCCACATCACTGGTGATAAATCCAAGCATCGTGCACATGTTGGGGTGGATCATTCCGGAGCCCTTGCACATACCGCCTACCGTTACGGTTTTTCCACCAATCTCGATCTCTACCGCTGCCTCTTTCTTCTCGGTGTCTGTTGTCATGATGGCTTTTGCTGCCTCAAGGCCTGCCTCGCGGCTTCCCGCAAGCTTCGGTGCCATGGCTTTTACTCCGTTTGCGATACGGTCGATCGGAAGCTGCATTCCGATGACACCTGTGGATGCTACCAGTACGCTGTCTTCCGGAATCCCAAGGCTTTCGGATGCTGCCTTAGCTGTTTCCCTGCAATAGCCGAATCCTTCCTCACCGGTACATGCGTTGGCGATTCCGCTGTTGCAGATCACAGCTCTTGCACCCGGGTGGTTGTATACAATGTCCTGATCCCATCTTACAGGAGCTGCTTTTACCACATTGGTCGTGAAGGTTCCTGCAGCCACACAGGGAACCTCACTGAATACCATGGCCATATCGGTACGGCCTTTATATTTGATCTCTGCTGCAGTTGACGCTGCCTTAAAACCTCTTGCGGCTGTAACGCCGCCGTCGATGATCTTCATATTATATATCTCCTCTCAATGGTGATGCCAGATCGAATATCGCAGTTCATTCGTTTAAAGTCCTTCGGCATCCCCCATATTTTATTTGTGATCTGCCTGTTTTACGGACACATCGGAATCTGTTTCAGTCCTTCGTTCTCGTCAAATCCAAACATCAGGTTCATGTTCTGAACAGCCTGTCCTGCTGCACCCTTTACCAGGTTGTCAATAGCGCCCATCATGATGACTCTCTTTGTTCTCGGATCGATCTTGAAGTTCACGTCCACAAAATTGCTGCCTTCTACATTTCTTGTCTGCGGGCATACATCCTTGTTCAGGACACGTACAAAGAACTCGTCTTTATAATATTTGTCATAGGCTGCTTTTACTTCCTCATAGGTAACATCCTTGGTCAGGGAGGCATATGCTGTTACCAGGATTCCACGGTTCATCGGAACAAGATGCGGGGTAAAGTTGATCATCACTTCCTGTCCGCATGCATATCCAAGCTGATCCTCGATCTCCGGTGTATGTCTGTGTGTGGCAACACCGTAAGCTTTGATGCTCTCGTTTACCTCACAGTAGAGATTCGGAACCTTGGCTCCTCTTCCTGCTCCGGAGGTTCCGGACTTGGCATCAATGATAATGGTATTCGGATCAATGAGGCCTTCCTTTAACAGCGGATAAATAGACAGTGTGGAGCATGTCGGATAGCATCCCGGGTTGGCGATCAGCCTTGCATTCTTAATATCCTCACGGTTGATCTCGCAGAGACCATAAACAGCTTCCTCGATAAACTGCGGAGCCTTATGCTCGATTCCGTACCACTTCTCATATTTTTTCACATCTTTAATACGGAAATCTGCGCTTAAGTCGATCACCTTACATTTGGAAAGGATTTCTTCATTAATAAGGGATGCACAAAGGCCCTGTGGTGTTGCGGTAAAGATCACATCCACCTCATCTGCAAGTGCAGCCATGTTGTCATCCATACATTTGGCATCCACCAGCCTGAAAAAATTCTGATAAATATCTGCATACTGCTGATCTATGTAGCTTCGGGAGCCGAACCATTTGATCTCAACGTCCTTGTGTCCAAGAAGAAGTCTTACGATCTCATTTCCTGCGTATCCTGTCGCACCGATAATTCCTGCTTTAATCATCTTTCACATTCCTCCTCTGCCGTTTTTTCTACGGCTTAATACACCCTGCAGAAGCGCTTGCTATTCTTATTTATGCCTCTTTTTTATGTCTTCTGATATCTGAACCTTCTGCCCAGGTCAGACGGACATCTTAAACCTGTCTGTACTGCCAGCTCATATGTCCATCTTATCAATGGATAGATTATACATCTTCTCTGCATATTATGCAATAGTCATTTTCTTTGATTTTTCACGGTCTTTTCTGTTTTTCCTGTATTTTCTTATAATACCGCCTACTTTTAGATGTATTTTTATGCAAATTTTTTTTCATATTTTTCAAATTATCTCTTGCATATTTATAAAATCTGGTGTATATTAAGCCATGTCGACAGGACAGCCGAAAATTTTGTTTTGTTGTACATGAATATTTATTCACTCTGGTAAAGTTATAAAACAGCATAATTTTTTTCCAGATAACGTAAAAAAATTCACCGTCCCGGAAATGTCCGGAGCGATACAAAATCAAAAAAATCCCAGGAGGACATATATTATGAAAGAAAAAGTTGTTTTAGCGTATTCCGGTGGTCTTGATACCACAGCCCTTATCCCGTGGCTGAAAGAAACCTTTGATTATGACGTTGTCTGCTGCTGTGTAAACTGCGGACAGGGAAACGAGCTGGACGGTCTTGAAGAGAGAGCAAAAATGTCCGGTGCTTCCAAATTATATATCGAGGATATCGTCGATGAGTTCTGCGATGATTTCATCATGCCGTGTGTAGAGGCTGGTGCTGTATACGAGCATTCCTATCTTCTCGGAACTTCCATGGCTCGTCCGGTCATTGCCAAGAAGCTGGTTGAGATCGCACGTAAAGAGGGTGCCGTTGCTATCTGCCATGGTGCTACCGGTAAAGGAAATGACCAGATCCGTTTCGAGCTTGGCATCAAGGCTCTCGCTCCGGACATCAAGATCATTGCTCCATGGCGTATGACAGATCTGTGGACCATGCAGTCCCGTGAAGATGAGATCGAGTTCTGTAAGGCTCATGGCATCACTCTTCCATTTGATGCAAGCCACAGCTACAGCCGCGACAGAAACCTCTGGCACATCAGCCATGAGGGACTTGAGCTTGAGGATCCATCCCAGGCTCCGAACTATGATGACATGCTTGTATTAAGTGTAACACCTGAGAAGGCTCCGGATAAAGAAACTGAGATCACCATGACATTCGAGCAGGGTGTTCCGAAAACACTCAACGGAAAAGCAATGAAGGTTTCCGAGATCATCACAGAGCTGAACAAGCTTGGCGGTGAGAACGGCATCGGTATCGTTGATATTGTTGAGAACCGTGTTGTTGGTATGAAATCCCGTGGCGTTTATGAAACTCCTGGCGGAACGATCCTGATGGCAGCACATGACCAGCTTGAGGAGCTGATCCTTGACCGTGAGACAATGGAAGCCAAGAAAAAGCTTGGCAGCCAGTTTGCACAGGTTGTTTACGAAGGAAAATGGTACACACCTCTCCGTGAGGCTATCCAGGCATTTGTTGAGTCCACTCAGAAATATGTTACCGGTGAGGTTAAATTCAAGCTTTACAAAGGAAACATCATCAAGAATGGTACAACCTCTCCGTACAGCCTTTACAATGAGTCTCTTGCTTCCTTCACAACCGGTGATATGTATGATCATCATGATGCAGACGGATTCATCACTCTGTTCGGTCTGCCGCTGAAGGTTCGTGCCATGAAGCTTGCAGAAGTTAAGAATAACCAGAATCAGAACTAATTTTGTTGGACATTGTTCCGACAGATCATAAGAATGCCCCGGGAAGCTATATAAGTTCCCCGGGGTCTTTTGTTATATACTTCTTTGATCACATAATACCTAATAAACGAAAGGATTTTTTATCATGAACTCACAGAAAATGCCTCTGAAAAATTCTCTCTGCCTGCTTCTGGCCGCAACGATCTGGGGAATCGCCTTTGTTGCCCAGAGTGTGGGCATGGAATATGTTGGCCCCTTCACCTTCAACGGCGTCCGTTCCCTGATCGGCGCCGCTGTCCTGGTTCCGGTGCTCTTTATCCTGAACCGTTCCGGAAATAAATCCTCTGCTGCCACAGACTCCGCAATACCGGAATCCTCATCAACACCTTCAGAAAAAGCTGTATCCCCCACGCCATATAACAGCCGTGACCTGTGGCTGGGCGGCATTGCCTGCGGATTTGCTCTTTTTGCTGCCAGCAGCTTCCAGCAGTTTGGCATCCAGTACACAACAGTAGGAAAAGCCGGCTTCATCACCGCCTGTTACATTGTCATCGTCCCGATCATCGGAATTTTCCTGAAAAAGAAATGCAGTCCCTTTATATGGGCAGCCGTTGTCATGGCACTGGTCGGACTTTATCTTCTCTGCATCACAGACGGATTTTCCATTGGCCTCGGAGATATTCTGGTGCTGGTATGTGCTTTTCTCTTCTCCCTGCACATTCTGGTGATTGACTATTTTTCCCCGAAGGCAGACGGTGTAAAGCTTTCCTGTATCCAGTTTCTGGTCTGCGGGATCCTGTCCATGATCCCGGCACTTATTCTGGAACATCCGCAGATTTCTTCCATTCTCACTGCCTGGCTGCCGATCCTGTATGCTGGTGTGATGTCCTGCGGTGTTGCCTACACCCTGCAGGTCGTAGGCCAGAAAAATGTGAATCCCACAGTTGCTTCTCTGATCCTTTCTCTTGAATCCTGCATCTCCGTGCTTGCAGGCTGGGTGCTCCTGGATCAGAAGCTTTCCATAAAAGAGCTCCTTGGATGTGTCATCATGTTTGCAGCCATCATCCTGACACAGCTGCCGGAAAAAGAAAAAGATAATAAATAAAAAACAGGCAGCCGGTTTGGTATTTTACCTTCCGGCTGCCTGTCTGCATGTTTCTTAGTCTGCTGTTTCTTCCTTCTTAATAAAGTTATTATAATGTGCCTTGATCTTCTCAAAGCTCTCCTGGCTGATGTCGTGCTCCATCTTGCAGGCATCCTCCATTGCGATCTCTGCCGGAACCCCAAGTCCCTCCAGCATCCTGGCAAGAACAATGTGACGCTCATAAATCTGATTGGCAATCTCTGCCCCCTTCTCCAGAAGTGTCACGGTACCGTAACGGTCCATAGCAATATAACCATCCTCACGAAGAAGCTTCATTGCGTGACTGACGCTTGGCTTGGAAACACCAAGTCTGGTCGCAATATCAATGGAACGGACTCCTCCGCCTTTTTTGGATAAAACCAGAATTGACTCAAGATAATCCTCCGCTGACTGTCTGATTTCCATATAAAATCCTCCCTGCAAAAATTTAACTCTATATAGACCCTCTAAAGGGATCTGAATCCCATTTCTTCCCTGTTCTACAGGCGAATATTAACTTTTAATATACCGCTTAAAGGATGTTGTGTCAAGCATTTCGCACATGTTTATCTTGACATTAAAAATAATTTCCCCGATAATAGTAGCTGAACAATATATCTGTTCTATAGCAGCCCGGAATCCTTTCCAGTAGTGCTGTCTTTTGAACAGTAAAGAAAGGAGATTTTTTATGCTCAAAACCCTTCTGGCCCAGGTCAGGGAGTTTAAAAAGGCATCGTTTCTCACGCCTTTTTTCATGATCCTGGAAGTTCTCTTTGAGACTCTGATCCCCCTGGCCATGGCTTCCATCATTGATAAGGGTGTGGAAGCCGGAAATATCGGCCATATCTATCGGATGGGTGCAGTTATGGTAGCTCTTGCCCTGTGCGGACTCTGGTCCGGCGTCATGGGAGGAAAATACGGAGCACTGGCCTCCACAGGCTTTGCCAGAAACCTCCGAAAAGCCATGTACACCAATATCCAGACCTTTTCTTTTTCCAACATCGACAAATACAGCACTGCCGGCCTGATCACCCGTCTTACCACAGATGTGACCAACCTGCAGAACGCCTATCAGATGATCCTTCGTATGTGTACCCGTGCACCGGCCAGTCTGATCTGTGCCATGGTCATGGCATTTCTTATCAATGCAAAGCTTGCAAGCATCTACCTTGTCGCTGTTATCTTCCTGGGAGGCTGTCTGATCTTTATCATGAGAAAAGCAACGGTATATTTTCAGGCCGTATTCCGTAAATATGACGACCTGAACGCAAGTGTCCAGGAAAACATCGGCGCTGTACGCGTGGTCAAGGCCTATGTCCGCGAAGACTACGAGATCAGCAAATTCCAGAAAGCCTGCAACAAAGTATACGAAATGTTCTTAAGTGCTGAGAAGATCGTTGTCATGAACATGCCCCTGATGCAGTTTACCGTTTATGCCTGTATCCTGGGGATCAGCTGGCTCGGCGCCAAAATGATCGTAGGCAGCGCCCTTACTACCGGTGAGCTTATGAGCCTTCTCACCTACTGCATGAACATTCTCATGAGCCTTATGATGCTTTCCATGGTTTTTGTTATGGTAACAATGAGTATTGCCAGCGCAGAGCGTGTTACGGAAGTCATCAATGATACTGCTGACATCACAGATCCGGAAGATCCAGTAACAGATGTCCCGGACGGAAGTATCGTCTTCGATCATGTAAATTTCAGCTATAAGAAAGACAGTCAGGAACCCGTTCTGAAGGATATCAATCTCTCGATCCGCTCCGGCGAGACCATAGGGATCATCGGCGGTACCGGAAGTGCAAAATCCAGCCTTGTCAACCTGATCAGCCGTCTTTATGACGTAACGGATGGTTCTGTTTCCGTAGGAGGCATTGATGTCCGTAAATACCATCTGGAATCTCTCAGAAATCAGGTTTCCGTTGTTCTTCAGAAGAATGTACTCTTCTCAGGAACCATTCTGGAAAACCTCCGATGGGGTGACAAAAATGCCACTGAGGAGGAATGCCGCCGCGCATGCCAGCTTGCCTGTGCCGATGATTTCATCGAAAAAATGCCTGACAAATACAATACCTTCATTGAACAGGGCGGCTCCAACGTTTCCGGAGGTCAGAAACAGCGTCTCTGTATCGCACGTGCCCTTCTGAAGAAACCTAAGATCTTGATCCTGGATGACTCCACCAGTGCGGTAGATACCGCCACAGATGCAAGGATCCGCCGTGCTTTTGCCGAAGAGATCCCGGATACCACCAAGCTGATCATTGCTCAGCGTATTTCCAGTATCCAGAACGCTGACCGAATCATTGTCATGGATAACGGTGAGATCAACGGCTTTGGCACTCATGAGGAACTTGTTAAGACCAACGCCATCTATCAGGATGTATTTAATTCACAGACCGGCGGTGCCGGTGATTTTGACGAGGGAGGTGATCCGGCTTGAAAAAACAGAACATGAAAGGTCCGGGTGGTCCTGGACCGAAAGGCATGGGAGCGCCGGAACAGCCAGGAAAACTTCTGGGACGCCTTTCCCGTTATATTTTTAAGAACTACAGTATCCATATCGTGATCGTGGTGATCTGCATTTTTGTCAGCGTTCTTGCCAATGTACAGGGAACCATGTTCATGAAAACCCTGATTGACCAGTATATCACGCCTCTTCTTAAGGCAGATACACCGGACTTCGGGCCTTTAACTGCTGCAATCGCACGTGTGGCATGTTTTTACGCCATCGGTGTTATTGCCACCTATACTTATAACCGTATCATGATCAATGTTTCCCAGGGAACTTTACGTAACCTCCGAAACGACATGTTTGCAAAAATGGAAACACTTCCCATCAAATATTTTGATACCCACGCACACGGTGATATCATGTCCATCTACACCAACGACATTGATACCCTGCGCCAGATGATCAGCCAGAGTTTCCCACAGCTGCTTTCCAGTGTGATCACCATTGTCAGTGTTCTTGTAAGTATGCTGATCCTCAACGTTCCGCTTACTTTCGTGACTCTGCTTATGGTTGCCATTATGCTGACTGCCAGCCGGAAACTTGCGGGCCTGAGCGGAAAATATTTCCTGGAACAGCAGACAAACCTTGGTATTGTCAACGGCTATATCGAAGAGATGATGGAAGGACAGAAAGTTGTCAAAGTCTTCTGCCATGAGGACGAAAGCATCCAGAAATTCGATGAGCTGAACGACCAGCTTTTTGCCAGCGCAGACAACGCCAACCGTTTTGCCAACATCCTGATGCCTGTAGTTGCCCAGCTTGGAAACGTCAGCTACGTGATCTGTGCCATGGTTGGCGGTATCCTTGCCATCAATGGCATCGGAAACTTCACTCTTGGCGGACTTGCCAGCTTCCTGACTTTCAACAAGAGTTTTAACATGCCCATCAATCAGGTCAGCCAGCAGTTCAACAGTATTGTTATGGCCCTTGCAGGTGCCAAACGTATCTTTGATCTTCTGGATGAGAAATCCGAAGTGGACGAAGGCTACGTTACTCTTGTCAACGCAAAAGAGGAAAACGGCGTTCTCACCGAATCCGAGAAACGTACCGGCCGCTGGGCATGGAAACATTTCCATAAAGCTGAGGGTATCACGGATTATATCGAGCTGAAAGGTGACATGGTTCTGGAGGATGTGGATTTTGGTTATAGCTCCAACAAGATCGTTCTTCATGACATCAACATGTATGCACAGCCGGGCCAGAAGATCGCTTTTGTAGGATCTACCGGCGCCGGAAAAACCACCATCACCAACCTTCTGAACCGTTTTTACGACATTCAGAAAGGTAAGATCCGTTACGACGGCATCAATATCACCAAGATCAAAAAAGACGATCTTCGCCGTTCCATGGGCATCGTTCTTCAGGATACCAACCTGTTCACGGCAACCGTTATGGAAAACATCCGCTACGGAAAACTGGATGCCACAGATGAAGAGGTCATCGCCGCAGCAAAACTTGCCAACGCTGACGGTTTTATCCGCAGGCTTCCACAGGGTTATAACACCCTTCTCCGTGGAAACGGTGCAAACTTGAGCCAGGGCCAGAGACAGCTTCTCTCCATCGCCCGTGCAGCTGTTGCAGATCCGCCTGTCCTGATCCTGGACGAAGCCACCAGTTCCATTGATACCCGTACCGAAAAACTGGTACAGGATGGTATGGATAAGCTGATGGAAGGCAGGACAACCTTCGTGATCGCCCACAGACTTTCCACAGTACGCAACAGTGACTGTATCATGGTCCTGGAGCAGGGACGTATCATCGAGCGTGGTTCCCATGAGGAGCTGCTTGCTCAGAAGGGCCGGTATTATCAGCTGTATAATGGCTGATCCTGGCTCACAGTTATTTTCGATCTAAAATATTCAATACCAAAAACATGCAGGGTGTATCTTTTCTGATAGTCCTGCATGTTTTTTTATGCTATAATCTTTGATTGAAATCTATTTTTCCGGAAAGGAGTCTCCGTATTTTTATATATGAAACAAACTGAAGAATATTACTACGGCAAAATGTCGAAAGATAAACAAAACGTGTACCGTGCAATGCTTCACGGGCTTATGGAGCTTTCCGACGAGTTCCTGATCCCGCAGGTACCAACCACCGATGGAAACTGGCTCTATGATGTATTTTTCCAGCTTCGTCTGGATCACCCGGAGATTTTCTGGGCTGTGGGGTTTAAATACCGTTATTACAAGGACTCGCCAAATCTGATACTGATTCCTGAATATATCTTCGACAAAAATAAAATCCGGGAGCATCAGAAAGCCCTGGGAGCCCGCGTAGACAAGCTTGTGCGCACCGCCATGAAGTTTTCCGAGTGGGATAAGGAAAAATATGTCCATGACTTCATCTGCGAAAATATCCGCTACGACAAACTGAAAAAGCCATATTCCCACGAGATCATCGGGCCTCTGGGCCATGGTGTCGGTGTCTGCGAGGGAATCGCCAAATCCGTAAAGGTCCTCTGTGATGCCCTTGGTGTATGGTGTATTATCGCCATCTGCGGGAACAATCCGGAAAAAGGGATCAAATACCGTCATACCTGGAACATCGTCCGGATCAACGGACAGTACTATCATCTGGATGCCACCTTCGATAATACTCTGGGCAAAAACGAAGACGGCTTAACCAGTATCCGTTACGATTATTTTAATCTGGATGACAAAAACATCTTCCGTGACCATGAACCACTGATCGCTCCGGCACCTCCCTGCCCGGATGGAAACCACTTTTATTACCGCGAGAAAAAGCTGTCCTTCACCAAATTGGAAGACGTATACAAACGTGCCCTCCAGGCCGCAAAAAAAGGCCGCGAATTCACCTTCCACTGGCGAGGCGGATATCTCACCCGCGAAGTCCTCGCAGACCTTGTAGATCAGATCCAGGCCGCAGGAAAGACACGGGACAAAAAAGCCATCATCACACTCAACTGGCCTCAGGCTGTACTGCGATTTCATTTTGCGGAACAGCAGGCGGAAGGGAAGGTGTTTATTGAGGAAGTGAATGAAGGGGAGAAACTGTAACGTCATTTAAGAAATTCGATAGAGTCAAAATGCCACATATCATTATGCATATGTGGCATTTTTCTGTGAATATAATTCTAAAAATTAAAAGACTTTCCATAAATCAGATTTATAGAAAGCCTCTTAAGCACTGCGGATAACAGGACTTGAACCTGCACGGTTGCCCACTGGTACCTAAAACCAGCGCGTCTGCCAATTCCGCCATATCCGCATATTCAATTATATTTTCATCCTGTCTGATGATAAAAAAATAACGGAAAGCAAATGCTTTCCGCTAATGAGGCATCGGGGATTCGAACCCCGGACAACTTGATTAAAAGTCAAGTGCTCTACCGACTGAGCTAATACCCCATAAAAAGGACTGGGCTAGCTGGATTCGAACCAGCGAATGCAGCAGTCAAAGTGCTGTGCCTTACCGCTTGGCGATAGCCCAATGGGCGAAGGGTGGATACAGGGATTCGAACCCTGGGCCTCCAGAGCCACAATCTGGCGCGCTAACCAACTGCGCTATACCCACCACAACGTGCCTGAAGGGATTCGAACCCCCGACCCACGGCTTAGAAGGCCGTTGCTCTATCCAGCTGAGCTACAGACACATGCTCTCTTCTCAGAGAAGCGGGTGATGGGAATCGAACCCACGTATCCAGCTTGGAAGGCTGGTGTTCTACCATTGAACTACACCCGCATGCTTGCGGTAATAAGTTTACAGCAGTCGGGGTGACAGGATTCGAACCTGCGGCCTCCTGGTCCCAAACCAGGCGCTCTAGCCAAACTGAGCCACACCCCGATGTACCATTTACTTATGGTTTTTATTAAGTTGTTGTCGTCTTCGTTTGTGTTTCGTTTTCGTTTCCTGCCTGACGACAAGTGATATTATATTATAGCAATCTACAAATGTCAACACCTTTTTTGAATTTTTTTAAAAAAACTTTTTTTCACGTTTTTTCCGCCTATTTAAAGGTTTTCTTGTCATTTGCGACTGGCTTATGGTATCATGAAACCATAATTAAAGTCAAGAAAAAAAGCAAATAATAAGGAGATGTTTTTATATGGATATAAAATTATTTCAGCAGAAGCTTAATGACATCTGTGCCATCGCTGAGGAAAACAATAAGCAGCTCTCCCAGCAGCAGATCCGTGATCATTTCGATGAATCGGATCTGAGCACTTCACAGCTTGTAAAGATCCTGCAGTATCTCAAATTAAAGGGGATCACCATCGAAGGCGCCGATGAAGCTGCCGGCGCTGCCAGAGCAGATGCTGTTTCATCCGAATCCAGCGACAAGGACGAGCTTCCGGGTACCCGTGCTGCTCTTACTGCCGAAGAACAGGCTTATCTCAGTGACTATATGGAAAGCTTTTCCCCGGAAGGACTTGATCCGGATGATCTTGCGTCCCTCTTTCATGCCTTTGCAAAGGGTGACACTGCTGCCGAAGGTGCACTGACACAGTTCTACATGGCTCAGGCAGCCCAGATGGCCGCTGAACTGAACTGTGAGGAAATCCACCTGGCCGATCTCATTCAGGAGGCAAATCTGGCCCTTCTGGCGTCTCTCAAAGAAACTGCCCCACAGGAGAAAAACGATACCTGGATGCGTGGTCGTATCCGCAGTGGGATCCTTCATGCCATTGAGGAACAGACACAGCAGAAATTCCGTGACGACTATCTGGTATCCAAGGTAGAAAACCTGGAGGCTGCGGTTAAAGAACTCACAGACGATGATGACGCCACCAAATTCACCATTGATGAGCTTGCCGTGATCCTGGATATGAATGTGGATGAGATCCGGGATGTACTTCGCCTTACCGGAGATGATAAATAAAGCTTTCTTCATATTCTTCACAAAAACGGGTCTGACATAGCTTGTCAGACCCGTAATCTTAATATTCTTTATGCTTTTTCTTCCCGTTTCAGCTCCGCCGGTTCTGCCAGATGGATCTTTCCTTCCCGAAATATGTGGATAAATACCTCCGCCATATCCGGATCGAACTGTTTTCCTTCCTCTTCTCTTATGATCCGAAGAGCTTTTTCCACTGGCATCAGTTCCTTATAACAACGTTTGGATGTCATGGCATCAAAGGAATCTGCGATGCAGAGGATCCTTGCAGATGCCGGGATATCTTCTCCCGCGATCCTCCTTGGATAGCCGTTTCCGTCATAACGTTCGTGATGACCGATAACCGCAGGGATAACATAATCCAGCGACGGAAGGTGACGGATGATCCCGATGGACGCCTCCACATGACCTTTCATGATCTCATACTCTTCATCCGTAAGCTTGCCTTCCTTGTTCAGGATATGCTCCGGGATCCCGATCTTTCCAACATCATGAAGAAGCGCCGCCTGACGGATGATCTCCACCATTTCCGTTGTATAGTTCAGCGCCTTCGCAAGACTTGTTGCGTAATAAGCCACATTGTTGGAATGTCCGAAGGTATAATGATCTTTGGTATCAATGGCTGCAGTCAGCGCATAGATCGTGGATTCATAGGACTGATAAATATGTTCATGATCGGATTTCTTACCCGCATTTTCTTCATCCAGGCTTTCCTTCAGCATGGTGTCAAAAATCTCGATGCCGTTTTTACCGCTGCGCTTTACATGATATACTGCCAGGTCCGCATTATCCAAGAGCTCCTTTGCTGAGCGTGCCGCATAAGGCGCCGCACTGATCCCCACGCTTACCGTAAGGATCTTCAGCTTGTAGTCTGCAGAATCGTTGCGCATATGCAGGATCTGCTTCTGTATGGATTCTGCCAGATTTCTGGCGGAAAAAATATCGTAATTTGGCATCAGGACCGCAAATTCCTTGGCACTGTGACGTGCCACATATCCCTGTTCTCCCACACTTGCCTGGATGATATCTGCCACCTTTCGAAGTGCAACATCTCCCTGCTGATTTCCGTACAGCTGATTGTACAGCTTGAAATCATCAATATTGAACAGGATCAGTGCAAGCGAACCCTCTTTATTTTTTTCGTATTCCTCATCCAGGATCTCATAAAAATATTTCCGGTTCAGAAGGCCCGTCAGTTCATCGGTCCTTGCCTCAGTCCATGCCGCCTCATAAAGTCTGGCATTTTTGATGGCAATGGAAGCTACCGAACTGACCGAAGACAGCATGGCCAGATCATTATGGTTCAGATTTCTGTGTCCGTCACCGGAAATCGCAATAATCCCGGCCAGATCATCATTCTGGCGAAGACCTGCACAGTATTCGATACCCAGCTCTGAAAACATATGTTTTTCCGACTCCCACATGGATTTGTAGGCTGTGGAAGAACGAAAATCCCGGATCACCACACAGTCCTCATTTCTGGTAAGCCAGGTGACCACCGGATTATCCGCTTTCAGTGAAAAGGTCAGATCGTTCAACGGACGGTTGCTGTAAACAGCCTGATATTCCCCTGATTTTTTGTCTCTCAGACAAATATAGATCCGTCCTGCATTGGTAGTTTCCTTCAACACATTTACCGTATTGCGCAGGATCTCTCCTACCCGGAGTGTCCTGGATACTGACTGGCTAAAATCTTTCAGCTCCTGAGACTGCTGGATCTCTTTTTTGATAAAAACATTGTTCATCAGACATTTCCACAGCACTGTGACCAGCCATGCAGATATAAGAAAAACGAAAGAAAAGATCAGCACATGATACTCACTGGCTGCAGGGAGCAGCATTCGGATATAACTCATCAGGTACGGTGAAAGATTGATAAACAGTACTACCGTCAGGACCACGCCCACACCAAAGCAAACCCCATCTGACGCAAGACGGCGCATCTGGAACAGCCGTCTTCTGGTCAGTGCATAAAGCATCAGGACAGCATTGATCAGACCGCTGATAATATCGATGGGGAATCCGGAAAATACCGGCACTGCCAGCGCAAGGTTTCCCACAAAAATGATCAGTATCCCCACAAGGATCGGTTCGATCTGTTTGCGGTATCCGGGATGTCTCCGGCATCCGCGGTACATGGTGATAAAGATCTGAATAATGGTGATTCCTGCCACCACAAAGAACAGAAGGAACCAGGGTGTGATCTTATAAACAAAATGCGCACCACCGTTTTTACGGATCAGATCCGGCCAGCGCAGGATGATCCCGCCCGGGATGTTGATTGCAAAAAGCAGCAGCATCAAAAGCAATGGGATCTTGCTTTTTCTGCCCATACGCACTCCCATGAATTCACTGATGAACACATAGTAAAAATATGGCAGAAACAGGATTCCGGCCAGAGACACATAATACCACAGGATGTAAGAGGGTCCTGCCTCCATACGCATCAGAAAAGAGCCCAACGTCCAGCAGAGCATTCCTCCCAGCACACACATGAAACTGTTGATGATCCGGCTGCGCTTACCAGCCAGAAGAGTCAGTATCATAAATGTATAGAAAAAAACTGAAATGATTGAAAATGATATATAGCTTTCCATAGTTACTTCCTCATATTCCCGAATCCGATTTCATCCTGCAGTCTCAAAAGTTCCGCCACCTCATAATAAGGAGTGCTCATATGCCGTGGTTTCCGTCCTTTTCTGGACTCATACAGATGAAAGGTACCACAGCGCAGGATGGTCACCACAAGGGGATCCATTCCCAGGATTTTCTTCAGATCCCGGTAATCCTGATCGATATATTTGAAATACGTGGTCAGAAGTTCTTTCAGAATATCCGTGCTCATAGCCTGATACATCAGCGCTTCTTTTTTTACTTCTATATAAAGATGCAGATATGGGCGTTTTTTCTCATTATATTCTTTCACTGCGATCCAATCCGTAACCGGCTGCCCGGACAGCTGGATCACACTTTTGATACCATTTTCCGAAATCCTGGTAAAGCCTGCGATATCAATGATCCACGGAACACGGTCTATGTACTCAAATCTTGGGATCTGTGTCCGATCCTCCTGGTTGGTAAGACCCACGCATCGATACATATCTCCCACACGGTACCTGGCAAAGGCTCCGCCCTTCAGCACAGTGATCACAAGCTCATATTTCTCCCCGGGAACAACCTCATCCATAAGATAGGTCGGAGGAGTGAACGTGGGATCCTCATAATTATGGAGCATATCCTTTTCGGTGATAAATTCATAAAAGCAGGTATCCGGGAAAAAGTACATTCCGTTCCTGGTCCAGGTCTCGGTTCCTATAATGGAAGGTTCCGTTCCTGCAAAAAGCTCCATGGGCCGAACTCCCCACATTTCCTCCAGATCATCCTTATAGCACTGGTTGTCGGTTCCTGCCACCATAAATCCCTTCAGGTGAAAAAGGTCTTTCGGAAGAAGCTCCCGTTTCTCCTTCTTACAGATCTTTTTGGCATTCAGGATCCTTTTCAGCATCTTTGGTTTATACTGCAGAAGTTCCGAAAAGGAGGTTTTGCTTTTTCCTGATGATACGCTTCCGGTGAGGCTCTGGCTTACTGCATAGGCCACACTTCCAAGTCCGAAGAAAAATTCCACGTCCTGTTTCATGGCCATCTTGAAGCCCTCTTTGTTCCGCTCACCAAAGCTCATATTTACCGCATCTTCCACTTCCGGAAGAAAACGGATGTCGATATCCTCTTTCAGCGCCAGTGGAAAAAGGCCGGTAGCAAAAGGCAACGGTGCCAGTCCGTAAAGGATCTTGTCCGTTTCCTCCACATCAAATTTGCCCTTTTCACGGCTTGTAGCTAATATGAGGCAGGCAACTACATTGTTCCTGTAGGTATCCAGCATACTTCTTGTGTATGGTGCTACCTTTATCGGATGGCGTCCGCCTTCCCAGGTCGTCTGTATCCAGATGATCGGATTCCCCGGAAGAGTTTCACTTCTCTTCTGGAGGAGCATATCCGCATAATCCTCATAAGTGGTAAGAGGTACCAGCCGACGGAACTCGTCGATCCCGGACGGTCTCCTGCCCTTCAGAATGCTTTTGCCCAGTTCACAGTCTGACCAGAGCTGGATCTGCTCTTCCATCAGACGATTCTGGATCTTCATGTAATCCTGCATTGTCAGATCAAGAAATCCGCAATATTCTTTCCAGATAGCATCATACTGCTGTTTTCGAAGCTTTTCGCCAAGACTCACCGCCTTTTCCCCCCTTTTCGCCATGTTTTTATGCAGGCAGCTGTACTGTTTCGGTCTGGGATCAGAAAGGGAGTTGTCTGCTGATACGCTCCGTAATTACTGAATGTTTCCGGAAACACGATCCTGTCCTGGTAAAAAATGTACAATATGTTCCACACAATAAGGACCCCAAAAGCCCCCATTGCCTTCCCGGATCCCAGAAATCCGGCCAGGCAAAAATAAAATCCGGCGAACCACAGAACGCCAGGATGTCGGCAGAGTGCATAAACACCCTCTGTATAGGCCAGCCTTTCATGATTTTCTTTGACATATGTCTCATCAAAGGGCAGCGCAAAAAACAATGTATAGATCAACAGTCCCAGAAACAGGATCGCTGCTGTCAGAAAAACAGCAGAAATAAAAAAAGAACTTCCCCGCCGCGGCCAGCAGCTCCGGATCACCAGACCTGTTGACACTGCGATCAGGAAACATCCTATGCTAAAAAACGGATGAAGAAAGCTTTTTTTCAATCGGATACTGTTATGATCATACAGGAAGCAGCATAAAAAGCCGATACTTCCTATAATAACCGCAGTCATGCGTATTTTCCCCCTTCATTTATGTAAAGCGGACCTTCTCATTCCGCTCTGCTGCATTCTCAGGAACGAGACCCATTCATGGTCAGTACCCTAAAGAATGCTCTATATTACTAGAAAACAACTACTTGTTCATTATATAGCACATAGCTGACTTTCGCAATCGTTTTTGACTAATATATGCTGAATATTGGCACAAATTTTATCAATTATGACAGTTTATTTGTTTTTTCTGCCGGAATCAGAGGTAACGGATCTCTACGTGCATTTCGCCCTTTCCATCTGTCTCCATTACTGCATAGCTTGGACGGCGTCCCCGTTGTCTGGGATAAGCCAGACTTCCGGGATTTACCAGAAGCACACCTGCTTCCTTTTCAACAACCGGTACGTGGATATGTCCGAAAAAAGCCGCATTGCATCCCCTTGAGCGGGCAGCTTCTGCCAGCTGATCAAAGGCCATAGATACACCGTAGTAATGACCGTGAGTTACCAGAATCTTATTTTCCTCGACCTCGATCACATCTTCTCTCGGAAGATCCGAGAAAAAATCATTATTTCCGGACACAATACTGCAGGGACATTCTGCAAGGGCTTCGATATAAAATTCTCTGCCTTCCACATCGCCGCAATGTACCAGCATGTCAAAAGGAACCTCCCGGTTTACCGCGATCTCCAGGTTTTCATCTCTTCCGTGGGTATCGCTTACGATCAGCACCTTCATACAAGCTCTTCCTTTATAAGGCAAAGAGCTTTTCCACGATGGCTGATCCTGTTCTTTTCTTCCATGGAAAGCTCTGCGGAAGTACAGCCATATTCCGGAAGATAAAAGATCGGGTCATAGCCAAAGCCATTCTCCCCTTTTTCCTCGTAGCCGATGCGGCCTTCCATGGCAGCACGGACTGTCTTTCTTCTGCCATCTGGGAAAGCTGCCGCAATAGCACATACAAAACGTGCAGTACGTTTCTCATCGGGTACACCTTCCAGACGCTGGATCAGGTTTGCGTTTTTAATATGATAAGAAGTATCCTCACCCATATAGCGTGCGGAATAGATTCCCGGCTCTTTGTTCAGATAGTCGATCTCCAGACCAGAATCATCTGCCAGAACGATCTCGCCAGTCATTTTACTGATTGCTTCTGCCTTGATCATGGCATTTTCTTCAAAGCTTTTTCCATTTTCATCAATATCCGCATGGATCCCGGCATCCTTCAGGGAAAGGATCTCCAGAGAAGGATCCGCAAGTATCCTTCGGATCTCCTTCATTTTATCCTCATTTCCGGTAGCAAAAATGATCTTTTTCATTCTTTAATACTTCCTTTCTTCGGCGGACGTGGTCCAAGAAACTGGTAATAGTAGGTTTTCATCATTCCGTTATAGATCTTACGGTTTTTATCTGCTTTTCGGCCGATGTCATTCTCTGCCTTGTCATAGGCAGTGATCAGATACATGGACCAGCGATCCAGCCCCTTATAGCTTTCACCGATCTCACGGTACAGTGCAGGGAGATTGGATTTTTCTTCGATCCGTTCACCATATGGCGGATTTGTCACGATAAAACCAAAGGGTTTGGAATGGCGGAGTTCACTGACCGGGCGCTGCTGGAAATGGATCAGTCTGTCCACTCCTGCCATTTTTGCGTTGGCGCGTGCTGCCTTGATGGCAGCTGCATCGATATCAAAGCCCTGGATATCGGTTTCAATATCAAGATTTACACGTTCTCTGGCTTCTTCTCTTGCATCCTCCCAGCATTCCTTCGGGATCAGATGCTCCCAGCTCTCGGCCAGAAAATGACGGTTCAGTCCCGGCGCCATATCCGCTGCCATCATTGCCGCCTCAATAGGAAAGGTGCCGCTTCCGCAGAACGGATCGACAAGAATACGATCCTTTTTCCAGGGGGTGAGCATCAAAAGAGCGCTGGCAAGAGTCTCGGTGATAGGTGCCTTGACAGTCATCTGGCGATACCCTCTCTTATGGAGGGATACTCCTGAAGTGTCGATTCCGATCAGAGCTACGTCTTTCATAAAGGCCACACGGATAGGAAATTCCGGACCATCTTCCGGAAACCAGGAAATCCCGTAGATGCCTTTGAGACGCTCTACAATGGCTTTTTTCATAATGGACTGGATATCAGATGGACTGAAAAGCTTACTTTTGATGGAGTTTGCCTTGGCTACCCAGAATTTACCGTTTTTCGGTATGTAATTCTCCCATGGGAGGGCCTTGGTCTTTTCAAAAAGCTCATCAAAAGTCTCGGCCTTTACTTCGCCTACTTTCAGAAGCACACGTTCTGTGGTACGAAGGAACAGATTGGCGTCTGCCACACCCTGGGCATCAGCCTCAAAGGTTACTCTTCCGTCTTCCACCCTGGTCACTTCATAGCCAAGATCCAGTATTTCACGTTTCAGCACCGCCTCTGTTCCAAAATGACAGGGCGCCGTTAATTCCCACAGATTCATAAAGTGATCTCCCGTACTGTATTTCCTTCAAAATCTTTAATGGTAAAAATTCCGTTCTCAAGGATTGCATAGGTCGGCGGGTTACCTTCCTTTGGAATGGATACGGAACCTGGGTTCAGAAGGATATAATTCCCCATATTTTCTGCCTTCAGCACATGTGTATGGCCGTGGATCAGAATGTCTCCGTCCATCATCGGCGGAAGATTATCCTTATTATAGATATGACCGTGTGTGGCGTACATCGTTTTTCCTTCGATGGCAAGGATACAGTAATCTGCCATAACCGGGAAGTCCAGGACCATCTGATCCACCTCTGCCTCACAGTTTCCGCGTACTGCATAGATCTGGTTTTTTCTCTCATTTAAAAGGCGGATGACTTCCTTTGGTGCGTATTCCTTCGGAAGGTCATTTCTTGGTCCGTGATAAAGCAGATCTCCCAGAAGCACCAGTCTCTCCGCCTTCTCCTTGTCATATGCTTCCAGCATTTTCCGGCAGTAATATGCCGAACCATGTACATCGGACGCAAACATATATTTCATAAGCTTTTCTCCTTGTAATTTGTGTTGGTTTTTATCTCTGTTCTTTACATTATCATGATTTCCTTTAAAATACAAGATTTGTTACAGATATGCATTCGCAATCTGATTTGATATTGTCCGTTTTTTTTATCCGCGTACAAGATTTCTCCCTCTGTAGGCTGCAAATCCACCAATCACGGACCTGGTACGACAGCCCTGTCTTGCCAGGCTCCGGGCAGCCTGCATGCTGGCGCCGCCGCGGTCGCAGTAAAATATCAGCAGCTTATCTTTGGGAAAACGATATTTCTGATCCTGTTTTTTCTCAAGATATTCCTCCAGCTCTCTGTATGGAATATTTACCGCGTTCCGGACATGTCCCCTTCTGTAGGCGGCAGAATCCCGGAGATCTATGATAACAGCGTCGCTGCGCTCCACATAATAATCCAGCATTTTTGCAGAGATAGTTTCGATCTGAAACATGGAAAAAATCTCCTCTTTTTGGTATATTATATGGAAGCTTCCGGGTGAATGTTCCCTTATATGTATTTAAGCGGGAAAAGCCATCTCTGACTTTTCCCGCTTTTCTTATCCTTTAATATCTGTCAGAGCCTCTGTCCTTCTCAGAATCATATTCATCGGAAATTTTGTTTCCGTAGCTGCTTTTGGAACTGTTTCTGGAAGAATTTCCCAAACTGTTCTTAGAGCTGTTTTTTCCGCAGTTTCTGGAAGCACTTTCCCCGTGATTTTTTCCTGCATAATTAGACTCATTTCTGTCTGTTTCGTAATTTTTCGCCATTTGAATTACCTCCTGATGAAGTTGATTTTACGGCTTTCCGAAGCTTTCTGCCGCTTTTTATTACAGGAAATAGTATCCCAAAAAGTTTGGAGATTATTCGCCAAAATCATATTGCTTTTTTTTCCAGTTTATATTATAATCATTCTTGTAAAAAGAATTTACCCTTCAAAAATTTTTTTTACATAACCCCTTATTTAATTATTTATACTCCCCTCGAAACACCCGGTAGCTCCCCTACCGGGTGTTTCTCTATACAAAAACAAGCCGCCGGATTGACGATCACAGTCGCTCCGGCAGCTTGTTTTTTATCCGTTGATCGGATTTACATGCACCATACAGTGCTTTACATCTTTGAATTTATTCTCGATCGTATGATGTACATTTTCCGCAATATCATGTGCATCAAAAAGGGAAATATTTCCATCTGCTGCGATTTCGATATCCACATACATCTTGGATCCGAAAAGACGGGTTTTAAGAAGGTCTACTCTTCTGACGCCCGGTACCTTGAGGATCTCTCTCTTCATGGATTCCTCAGTTTTTGCATCACAGGAATGATCTACCATCTTGTCAATGGCATCCCTGAAAATGTCGATCGATGCCTTGGCGATCATAACGCAGATCACGATACTGGCGATCGGGTCCAGGATCGGGTATCCCAGTCTTGCACCTAAAATACCGACAAACGCTCCGATAGATGAAAGTGCATCTGAACGATGGTGCCATGCATCTGCCATCAGGGCTCCTGAATTGATCTTCTTTGCAGCACCTCTTGTATACCAGAACATCCACTCTTTTACCACAATGGATACCACTGCTGCAATCAGTGCAAGTGTTCCCGGAATGGCAATGGTTCCGCCGGATGTGCTTTTTACGATATCACGGGCACCGGTAATTCCGATCCCGAGACCAGTGACAAGCAGCATTCCTGCAAGGACAATGGAAGAAACACACTCCATTCTTTCATGTCCGTACTGGTGCTCTTTGTCCGATTTCTTTGTAGAAAGACGGACACCGATGATCACGATGAAGGTGCTTCCCACATCTGATGCAGAATGAATGGCATCCGAGATCATCGCTCCTGAATGTGCCACAATACCTGCGATCAGTTTAAATACAGATAATAAAAGGTTTACCAGAATACTGATCCCGGATACCTTCATTGCTGTCTGCTGTTCCCATGAAGCTGTTTTTTCTGTATCATGTATAATTGTTTTGTTTTCTGTGTGTTCCATAAACAGAATCTCCTTTTAAATATATGATCAGGTTCTTCTTATGGCACAACATTTTCCGTGAAAAAACCGGCGGTTCCTTCACTACTCGCTACAGTGCGATTTTCCGCCGGTGTTCTTTCTTTTCTGTATAGGGATATCCCAGCTTCTACCTTCTGTTCCATCCATATTTTGCAGTAAAAAAGACATACCTGCGAAACATACACTGTCCCGCAGATATGTCTGAAAGCAAAGTCACATTCTGCTTCACCTCATATTCCGTGAATGCAGGTTCTTTGCAATTACGTTTAAATCCATATCCGCTGCCGCTTCCTGCGGCCCGGCCCCATGCCTTCGATAAATATTTTCGATTCCGAAAAGCATCGCCTGCTCAGTTTGTACTGTTGATCTCGCATCCTGTTCGAATGTAATGCAGTGCAAAGAGAATTTTTACAGTCTTACGGGTCTCCCGCTTAACTTCTCAGAAAGGATACACCATGTGCCCTCTGTTAGTCAAGCCAAAGTTTTTTATTTTACAGGTAGATATCTTCAACTTTCTGTTTATTCCATGTCCGGAAACATGCTTCGCACTGCACAGTTCTATATCAAATAATAGATCCTCAGTTGTTTGTCAAAAAACCGGGAGCGGATAAATCCGCTCCCGGTTAAATCTACGATCTGTATTCAGTTGGAATGACTGATTATGCCTGCGGGCCGGCTGCAACGAGTGCTTTACCAGCTGCATTTCCTTCATATTTAGCAAAGTTCTTAACGAATCTTGCAGCAAGATCTTTAGCCTTTGTCTCCCACTCTGCAGCATCTGCATATGTGTCACGTGGGTCAAGGATTGCAGGATCTACGCCCGGAAGCTCTGTCGGAACCTCGAAGTTGAAGAATGGGATCTTCTTTGTCGGAGCTTTAAGGATAGATCCGTCAAGGATAGCATCGATGATACCACGAGTATCTTTGATGGAGATACGTTTTCCAGTTCCATTCCATCCTGTGTTAACGAGGTATGCTTTCGCACCGCTCTTCTCCATTCTCTTAACGAGCTCCTCAGCATATTTTGTCGGATGAAGCTCAAGGAATGCCTGTCCGAAGCATGCGGAGAATGTAGGAGTAGGCTCTGTGATTCCACGCTCTGTACCAGCAAGCTTAGCTGTGAATCCGGAAAGGAAGTAGTACTGTGTCTGCTCCGGTGTCAGGATAGATACTGGAGGAAGTACGCCGAATGCATCTGCGGACAGGAAGATAACCTCTTTCGCTGCCGGTGCAGAAGATACAGGGCGAACAATGTTCTCGATGTGGTTGATCGGATAAGAAACACGTGTGTTCTCTGTTACGCTCTTGTCAGCGAAGTCGATCTTGCCCTCAGCATCAAGTGTTACGTTCTCAAGAAGAGCGTTTCTCTTGATCGCATTGTAGATGTCCGGCTCAGACTCTTTGTCAAGGTTGATAACCTTAGCGTAGCATCCACCCTCGAAGTTGAATACTCCGTTGTCATCCCAGCCATGCTCGTCATCACCGATCAGAAGACGCTTAGGATCTGTGGAAAGTGTTGTCTTACCTGTTCCGGAAAGACCGAAGAAGATTGCTGTGTTCTCTCCGTTAAGGTCTGTGTTTGCAGAGCAGTGCATGGAAGCGATGCCCTTCAGCGGCAGATAGTAGTTCATCATGGAGAACATACCTTTCTTCATCTCTCCGCCGTACCATGTATTAACGATAACCTGCTCACGGCTTGTAATGTTGAACATTACAGCTGTCTCAGAGTTAAGTCCTAATTCTTTGTAGTTCTCAACTTTAGCCTTGGATGCGTTGTAAACAACGAAATCCGGCTCAAAGTTCTCAAGCTCCTCAGCTGTCGGCTGAATGAACATGTTTGTTACGAAGTGTGCCTGCCATGCAACCTCAACGATGAAACGGATAGCCATACGTGTGTCTTTGTTAGCTCCGCAGAATGCATCTACTACGAAAAGTTTCTTGTTGGAAAGCTCCTTCTTGGCAAGATCTTTAACTGCATTCCATGCTTCCTGAGTTGCCGGATGGTTATCGTTCTTGTACTCATCGGATGTCCACCAAACTGTGTCCTTGGAGTTCTCATCCATAACGATATATTTGTCTTTAGGGGAACGTCCTGTGTAGATACCTGTCATTACATTGACAGCACCAAGCTCACTGACCTGACCCTTCTCAAATCCCTCAAGCTCCGGTTTGGTCTCTTCCTCAAATAATGTCTCGTAGGAAGGATTGTACACGATCTCAGTTGTTCCGGTAATACCATACTTTGTTAAATCGATTTTTGCCATCTTAACATTTACCTCTCTTCTTTAATAGTAATTATGATAGCCACCTACTGCTGCAGGTTTTTGTCATCCTGCCATAGGAATTGGTCATTCCAACATCCCTATCCACAATTATACATAAATTGTACGTAAAAGCAACCAAAAAAATTCATTTTCCGCAAAAAAATGATAAATCTTTAACAGTGACGTTTTAGCACTGTCAGATTTTATTTCATCTACGCTTGACTTTTTCAGAATAATAGCTACAATATATCTGATTATAGTTATTATATATATTTATAATAGCAACTATATGATTTTAATATATAGAAAGAAGTGATTTCTATGTCAGATATTCTGATCAAACGTAATCATATGGAAATCCCCTGGCACAACTACGTAAGTACCAGGAACAGCCAGCCCATTACCGAAGCTTCTCTTTCCGAAAAAGCTTCCCTGATCGGCCGTACAGGCATGATGCTTCTCTCCTGTGGGACCGGTGCCTGGCGGGTACGGAGTTCCATGAATACATTGTCAGAAGCACTTGGTATCACCTGTTCCGCAGATATCGGACTGATGTCTATAAGCTACACCTGCTTTGACGGTGAGAGCAGTTTTTCCCATGCACTTAGTCTGACTACCACCGGCGTAAATACTTCCAGACTGAACAGGCTGGAACATTTTGTCAGTGATTTTCCTGCGGAGGGTATCCATATGAGCGGTGAAGCACTGCACAGTCAGTTAGATGAGATCGAGCGGATCCACGGGCTTTATTCCCCTGCAGCCCTGGGACTGGCTTCTGCACTGGCCTGTGGTGCATTTACTTTTCTTCTGGGCGGTGGCCCGCTGGAAATGATCCTGGCTTTTGCAGGCGCAGGCATCGGAAACGCCATCCGCTGCAAGCTTGGCAAGCATCATTTTACTCTGTTTATGTGCATTGCAGTTTCTGTTTCCTCTGCCTGTCTTGTATATGCAAGCTTCCTGAAACTGGCAGAGCTTCTGTTCCACATTTCCGTCCAGCATGAGGCCGGATACATCTGTTCCATGCTGTTTATCATTCCGGGCTTTCCGTTTATCACAAGCGGGATCGACCTTGCCAAGCTGGATATGCGTTCCGGACTGGAACGACTGGCCTACGCCATTATTGTTGTAATGGTGGCTGCTGTCTCTGCCTGGCTAATGGCACTGCTTCTTCATCTGAAACCTGTGGATTTCCTGCCTTTGGAGCTTTCGGCAGCTCAGAGGATCCTGTTCCGGCTTCTGGCAAGCTTCTGCGGGGTATTCGGCTTTTCGGTCATGTTCAACAGCCCTGTCCGTCTAGCCGCAGCTGCCGCCTTCATCGGCGCACTGTCCAACACTTTACGTCTGGAGCTTGTTGATCTTGCCGGTTTCCCCCCTGCTGCCGCGGCTTTTTTCGGAGCACTGACAGCCGGACTTCTGGCCTCCCTCCTCAAAACAAAAGTGGGATATCCCAGGATTTCCATTACCGTACCATCCATTGTGATCATGGTTCCCGGACTTTATCTCTACCGGGCGATCTACAATCTGGGGATCATGTCCCTGAATGTTTCCGCCTCCTGGTTTGCAGCTGCGATCCTGATCATCGTTGCTCTTCCTCTGGGCCTTATTTTCGCCAGGATCCTTACGGACAAAATGTTCCGCTACTGCACCTGACGGGCATACAAAAAGGACTGCTTTCTGTAGCTTCCGGTCATCAGCTATCCTTCTGATAACCGGAGCAATACAAAAGCAGTCCTTTTTTGTACATTCTATTTCATTACGATCTCATCAGCGATCCCGATCATTTTTTCCAGGCGGTCCGCAAATTTATGGATGGGGAGAAAAACGCCCAGTCCGTCATAACGTTTTCCACCATCCTCCACAGAATCCTGCCCATAATACACAAAAGCTCTTGGAAGCTTCTTCTGAATTGCCATCATGATATCCCATACAGCCGCATAGGCCTGTGCCTCCGTTTCCTTTTCCCTTACGCTGTCCGGAAGCTCATACACCAGCAGCACACCGATATGTTCGCCCATTTTGTACTCTTCTACTTCCATGGT
Source organism: Blautia sp. 2227st1_G12_2227SCRN_220401 (assembly GCF_039062885.1). Taxonomy (NCBI): domain Bacteria; kingdom Bacillati; phylum Bacillota; class Clostridia; order Lachnospirales; family Lachnospiraceae; genus Blautia; species Blautia sp. 2227st1_G12_2227SCRN_220401. Next base: position 98,851 of record NZ_JBCLNI010000005.1, read on the forward strand.
AGCTTCATCATAGGCATGTCGCTTCCGGTAGCCATACGCCAAATACATCTTTACACCCTGCTTCTCCCTGTATATCCTGCGGAACCGGTCGTAATCCCTGTCACTTACATGAATTCCCTTTTCCCGCAGAAAATTTCCTTTTTCATCTGTGAGAAACACCGGATTCTCCTGTCCATCTGCATTGAACCTGAACGGTGCCAGAAAAGAATTTCGCAGAAGATCAAACATACTGTTCTGGCAGATTGCCATAAGGAGAGCTGTCAGATCACGGTTTTTATATGCGTCCAGCAATGCATAGGCGAATTTTTCCGGAGGAAGATATCCGCATTCTATGTCTGTATCCGCATCCATGGATTCATAGAAGGTCTCCGTCAGCCGTCTGCACGCCTCCGGATCCTTCAGGATCTTTTCAAATAAAAGCTCCGCCTTTTCCTCTCTTGGGAATAATGTGCTGTTTTCCACAATTCCTCACCCTTTCTAATCTCTATGTTTACTGGAAAACATCAGAATAAAGCTGATCAGAAGCAAAACATCCGATACCCAGATTGCCGGGATCCCCAGCCTCATGGACAGATTTCCTCCGCCACCGGCTCCAATGGCAAAAAAGAAAATTATTCCGAAATAATAAAGAGCCTGCTTCAGCTGTTCCGGACGTTTTTCACGACAATACACGGACAACGCCGCCGTGCCGCTTCGTAAATTTCCGATGCACATAGTGCTTGCATAGGAATAACCGCCCACCTTCCGGAAGGTCTGTACCTGCATGGCGCAGGAAAAGGATACCAGTACGGTTGCCAGCATATCCAATTCTCCCGGCATAAATCCCACCACAAAAAGGATCAGGATCTCGATCAGCAGGATCATCTGCCTCCAGTGAAGTTTTTTTGCATATTTAAAGGTACTCTGGATCCGCTCCGCCGCTACAACACCAATGGCAAAGGCTAAAACAGGAAACAGATACCTTAAACCGTCTCCCCACTGTCCTGTCATAAAATTATGGCTCATCAGAACCACGTTGCCTGTCTGGGCGTTGGAAAACACCTCATCTCTTGTAAAGTATGTGTAGGCATCCTGAAATCCGCCGGACATTGCCAGAAATACACTTGTGATAAAAGCTTCTGACATCTGCCGGTCCGCATTTTGCAGCTTTCCGCCTCCTGAAACCACTCTAAATCACTCCTGTCATTGATTTTTTTCCTCGGGTGTATTATAGTTTGCTCAGAAGCAAATGTAAAAAGTATTATTAATATCGTAAACATATTAAAATCATATCACAGGATGGAGACAATACATGATCACTTACGACTACTACCGGATCTTTTATTATGTAGCCCAGTATAAGAGCTTTACCAAGGCAGCAAGAGCTCTTCACAACAACCAGCCAAATATCACCCGCTGTATGAACAACCTGGAGCAGGAGCTGAAATGTACGCTCTTTCTCCGCTCCAACAAGGGAATCGCACTTACACCGGAAGGCCGCCAGCTTTATGAACACGTTGCCCTGGCTTTTGAGCAGCTGTCCATCGGCGAGGAGGAAATCCGCCAGAACGGAGAGCTGGAGCATGGTCTGGTTTCCATCGGCGCCAGCGAAAATGCCCTGCGTCTGATCCTTCTGGAAAAGCTGGAGCTGTTCCGCGAGCAATATCCCCATGTTCGCCTGCGCCTCTTTAACCATTCTACTCCTCAGGCAGTACAGGCACTGAAAAATTATGCGGTGGATTTCGCTATTGTCACTACTCCGATCTCCATCCGCAAGCCTTTACAGAAAAAAAGTCTCCTGCGTTACCGGGAAATTCTTGTATGCGGAAGCAAATATAAGGATCTGACCACTGCCCCTATCAGCATCCATGAGCTTCAGGATCTGCCCTTTGTAGGTCTTGCGGAAGGGACCAGCACTAGAGAAATGTATATGAATTACTTTATGGAAAACCGTGTTTCTTTTCATCCTGACATCGAGGCAGCAACTACAGACCAGGTCCTTCCCATGATCGTCCACAATCTGGGAATCGGCTTTTACCCCGAGCCCCTTGCCCGGGAAGTGATCAATGACGGGAAGATTTTTGCCCTTCAGCTTAAGGAGCCGCTCCCTCAGAGAGAGGTCTGCTTAGTCACAAACAGCAGTACTGCCATGAGTACTGCTGTCAAAAAAGCTATTGAATTTATTGTGTAAATCCCTGAGGCGGATCAGCCATTTACATTTATTGTTCCACTGTCCGCTCAATATGCATGGCAAGATAACCAATTTCAATAGGATCCAGCTCTTTACCCAGGCTTTTGCCCAGGCTCTCACAGACATCCTCCGCGATCCTGTAGGATTCCGGATATTTTTCTTCTATATATTCATTCATATCCAGCTTCAGTGTCTCCCCTGTGGAGACACGGGCTACCATATATTTGATATGGTTCATCATACGGTTGTAGGACAGGGAGATCACATCGATCTTTCTTCCTGTGGCCATCTCGATCATGGCGATGCATTCCCGTACCGTTCTTGCTGTCTGCATGGCAACAGACACCTTTTCATCTCCAAGTGCTGAGTGAATATGAAGTGCCACATATCCCACCTCATGCTCGTCGATTTCAATATCCATCCGCTCCTTCAGGATCTTCTTCAATACCTCCGCCACCTTGAATTCGCTGTAAAAAAGCACCTTGATATCATCCGTCAGAGGATTGCTGATCTGCTCATGATTCCGGATACGTCCCACTGCAAAGGAAATATGATCAGCAAGGGGAAACAGGATCCTTCTGTCTATGGTATCCCCAAAGGTCTTCTCAGCTTCTCTCAATATCTCATCTGCGATCTCCAGAAATTCCGGTGCTATGCTCTTTGCCAGTTCTTTTGCTGAGCCACGTTCTGTCTCCTGAGCCAGCCTGTAAATAGTACAGTCTGCCGGAGCCTCAAAACGCTGGCTGACCTTCTTTCCAAATCCCACACCTTTTCCCAGAAGTACATATTCCTGGTTTTCTTCCATATTTATGGCAATGATGCCGTTATTGTTCAATACCTTGCTCACTCTGTACATCTTTTTCCCCACCATTTTTATATATCCTGCTGCTTTTCCACATTCCACCACTGTCTGCCCCGGATTTTCAGTCGACATTTTTGTCTGCAGCTGTTGATTTTCTTTATCGTAACAGAATCTTTCTTTTGTGTAAAGCCCTTCTGACAGACAGTTATTTTCTTTGCCACAGGAAAAGCGCGCCCGGGCATTAGGCGCGCTTTTCACAAAACCAATCTTCTATATTATTGCTGAAAAATTTCCTATTCTTCCACAGTCTCTACTGCGAACAGCGGCTCTCCTGCCTTGATCTCTCCATTGGCAAGAAGGCGTACTCTCTGATTATCCTCGATCTCTGTGCAAAGGATCGGAGAACATAAGGACGGAGCGTTTTCTATAAGATACGGGATGTCAATCTTCATCAACGGCTCGCCTTTTTTTACATGCTGTCCCTGCTCTACCAGGATCTCGAAGCCTTTTCCTTCCAGCTTTACAGTATCAATGCCGATATGGAGGAGCATAGGAAGATCTGTATCTGTCTGGAATCCGATGGCATGCTTTGTGTCAAAAATAAACTCTACCTCGCCGTCTTCCGGAGCACAGATCACCGGGTCCTTCGGTGTGACTACAGCACCCTCTCCCATCATTCCTTCCGCAAAGCCTTCATCCGGCGCTGTGGAAAGGTCTGCGGCGATACCGGTTACCGGGCTGTAGACAATCGCTGTTCTGAGAACCTTTTTCTCTGGCTGCGTGCTGGCTTCGGATGTCGGAGCTGTGTTCTGAGTAGCCTCACCTGTACTTTCTGCTGTACGCTCTGTATCAGACTGAGCCTGATTTTCCGCATTGTCTGTTTCTTTCTCATTTGCACCTTCAAAATATTCATTCGGCGCTGTCTCCAGATAATCCTCCAGCTTGGATTTGATCACAGTTACCTGCGGACCGTAGATGATCTGGACACCCTGGCCTTTTTTCACGATTCCTCTGGAACCTGTTGTTTTCAAAATATCGTCGTTGACTCTTGCTGCGTCATGGACGGTGATACGGAGTCTTGTTGCACAGCAGTCCACATCACTGATGTTTTTCTTTCCTCCAAGGCCGGCTGTGATGGCTTCGCTTACCGGGTCTGCAGATGTACTTCCTGCTGCTTCACCGGCTTTTCCGGCTTCTTTTCTTGCGTTTACATCTGCTTTTGTATAAAGCTTTGTTTCTGTGTCGTCATCCTCACGTCCCGGAGTCTTAAAGTTGAACTTTTTGATCAGGAAGGTGAAAATCACATAATAGAGAATAAAGTAAATGATACCTACCGGGATAATCCTGAACCAGCTTGTCTTTGCATTTCCCTGAAGGATTCCGAACAGGAACAGATCCAGGAAACCGCCGGAGAAGGTAAGTCCTACTGCAATGTTCAGCATATGTGCGATCATATAAGCCGCGCCTGCAAGAACAACCTGTACTGCAAACAATGCAGGAGCTACAAACAGGAAGGAGAACTCCAGTGGCTCTGTGATTCCTGTAAGCATACATGCAAGGGCTGCTGAAAGAAGAAGTCCGCCTGCTGCTTTTTTCTTCTCAGGCTTTGCACAGCGGTACATGGCAAGAGCAGCTCCCGGAAGACCGAAGATCATGAAAATGAACTCTCCGGAAAAATATCTTGTTGCATCAGCACTGAAATGCGCTACATTTGCGGAATCTGCAAGCTGGGCGAAAAAGATGTTCTGTCCGCCCTGTACCATCTGGCCTGCAACCTCCATAGTCCCGCCAACGGCTGTCTGCCAGAATGGCATATAAAATACGTGATGAAGTCCGAATGGGATCAGCGCGCGTTTGATAATACCGAAGATCAGGGTTCCGACATAGCCGCTGCCTGTTACAAGACCGCCCAGAGCATAAATACCGTTCTGGACTGCCGGCCATACGAAATACATCAGGATTCCCACAAACATATATACAATGGTGGAAATGATGGGCACAAATCTGGAACCACCGAAGAAGGAAAGTGCGTTTGGAAGCACGATCTTATGAAAACGGTTGTGCAGAGCCGCAACACCAAGGCCGACGATAATACCGCCAAACACACCCATCTGCAAAGACTGAATGCCGCAGACAGAAGTTACAGTACCTTCCAGAACGCTTTTTGCGATCTGTCCGTCTGCTGTGATCTTGTCATTTACTACCAGCATACCGTTGATGGCTACGTTCATAACGAAGTAAGCGATCAGTGCGGAAAGAGCTGCTACCTCTTTCTCTTTTTTTGCCATACCGATGGCCACACCTACTGCAAAGATCAAAGGCAGGTTATCAAATACCGCACTTCCGACTTTGTTCATGATGACTAGGAGTGCATTTAAGATGGTTCCGTCTCCCAGAATCTTCTGAAGTCCATAGGTTGCAATGGTCGTTTCATTTGTGAAGGAACTGCCGAATCCAAGAAGCAGGCCTGCCACAGGAAGGATTGCGATGGGGAGCATAAAGGAACGTCCCACACGCTGCAAAACTCCGAAAATTTTGTCTTTCATGTTCTCTCTCCTTTTCTTTCGACGTTTTGGAGCGGGAATCTTTTAAGTGGGCAACAAAAAAAGACACCAACCCCCATAAACGTCAAATAAAAATAATAACATTTATGACTGGTTAATGCCTGCTTATCAGTTACACACCAAATCTGAAATACACTATACGGGTTTTGTTCTTCTGTGTCAAGGAGTAATTTGATTTTTTCCAAAAAATATCTCCTCATATCACTATCCGCTCCGTTGCCAACAATCTCTTGCGGAATATTTCCTGTGAACAGCAGCCATATAGTTCCTGTTCTCAGAAAGTATACAGAAACGAAACAGGCCAGAAATTCACTTATCTTGACTTTATTCTCACTTATGATAAGATGAACATAGAATGTCCGGCAGCAATATTTTTTGCTCAGACAACACTATACATTTCATAAAAACGGAGGTACTTTTCCGATGAATACCATCAAGAAATTCATCCACTACTACGGCCCGTACAAAGCGGTCTTTTTTATTGACCTGATCTGTGCAGCCGTTATCAGTCTGGTAGATCTTGCTTATCCCCAGATTCTTCGTACTATGACAAAAACTCTCTTTACACAGGATAAGGATATGATTCTTCATGCCCTCCCTGTGATTGCAGCTTCTCTTTTTGTTATGTACATTGTGCAGAGTCTCTGCAAATATTATGTAACCTATCAGGGACATATGATGGGTGCAAAGATGGAACGTGATATGCGCCGGGAGCTTTTTGACCATTACCAGGAGCTGTCTTTTTCCTATTACAGCAGGAATAATTCCGGTCAGATGATGAGCAAGCTGGTCAGTGACCTTTTTGACATTTCCGAGTTTGCACATCATGGTCCTGAGAATCTTTTTATCTCTCTGGTAAAGATCGTCGGTGCTTTTATCTTCCTGTTCTTTATCAACAAAAAACTTGCACTGCCGCTGATCCTCCTGGTGATCGTGATGTTTGTGTTTTCCTTCCGCCAGAATGCAAAAATGCAGGAAACCTTCATGGAAAACCGGCGTAAGATCGGAGATGTAAATGCCAGTCTTCAGGATACGCTTTCCGGAATCCGCGTGGTGCAATCCTTCGCAAACGAGGACATCGAACGTGCCAAATTTAAGAAAAGCAATGAAGCGTTCCTTGTTTCCAAAAGAGATAATTATCACTGTATGGGAAGCTTCATGAGTTCCAATCTTTTCTTCCAGGGCATGATGTACCTGGTAACTCTTGTTTACGGCGGCTATCTGATCGCTCAGGGTGAAATGCAGACTGCAGATCTTGCCATGTATGCCCTGTATATCGGAATCTTTATCAGCCCCATCCAGATCCTGGTGGAACTTGTGGAAATGATGCAGAAGGGTCTTTCCGGTTTCCGCCGTTTCCTGGATGTGATGGAAACAGAATCCGAGATCAGGGATGCAGACAACGCTGCGGAGCTTACGGACGTGAAAGGACATGTGCGTTACGACCATGTTTCTTTTCATTACAACGATGATGAAACTCCTGTGCTTTCCGATATCTCTATTGATATCCCGGCAGGAAAATCCATTGCCCTGGTGGGACCTTCCGGAAGCGGAAAAACCACGATCTGCTCTCTCCTGCCCAGATTTTATGATGTGACCGGCGGTTCCATTACTGTAGACGGAAAGGATATCCGCGGGCTGACTCTTAAGAGCCTTCGAAGCCAGATCGGTATGGTACAGCAGGATGTCTATCTTTTTGATGGAACCATCAAGGATAATATTGCCTACGGAAAGCCCGGAGCTTCCGATGAAGAGATCATCAAAGCCGCCAAATGTGCGAGTATCCATGACTTTATCATGGAGCTTCCGGATAAATACGACACTTATGTCGGAGAACGTGGCACACGCCTTTCCGGCGGACAGAAGCAGCGGATTTCCATTGCACGTGTATTCCTTAAGAATCCTCCGATCCTGATCCTGGATGAGGCCACCAGCGCTCTGGATAACGAAAGCGAACGTTGGATCCAGAAGAGTCTGGAGGAGCTTTCAAAAAATCGTACTACCATTACGATCGCGCACCGGCTTTCTACGATCCGTGATGCGGATGAGATCATTGTGATCACGGAGGAGGGTATCGCCGAAAGAGGCACTCATGCTGAACTGCTTGAGAAGAATGGATTGTATGCTGCATATTACAATATGTAGAAAGATACGAGGGAGGCGCTTCGCTGTCCCACTGAGATTTTTATAGGGCAAAATAAAAGGCTACTGTATACCTTATCAATAGTGATATAGATATATAGCAGTCTTTTTATTTGTCAATTACTATCTTTTCAAAAAATTCAATCAAAGATTACAGCAGATAAACCGGAAGCTCGTCTTTAATTCCTACTGGCTGGTTGTTGTCCGGCTCATCTTTCTTTGGGGTGAGGAATTTGGCCTGGAGTTCGTCGGCGTTTCCTCCGCTGATCACGTTCTGGGCTACAGTTCCTGTTGTTTCTGCTGCAGCTGTTTTCTTTGCTGCGGTTTTACGTGCTGTTGTTTTTCTGGTAGTGGTTTTCTTTGCTGTTGTTTTTGTTGCGGCTGCTTTCTTTGCTGTGGTCTTCTTTGCAGGAGCTTTGGCTGCTGTTTTCTTTGCTGTAGTTTTTTCTGCCGCTTTTTCAGCTGTTTCAGCTTTTACCTCTGACGGCTTCTCTGCTGCTTTAACCTCAGCCTCTTTTACCTCTGTTTTTGTTTCTGTTTTGGATGCTTTTTCTGCATTTACTGCTCTTGCGATGCTTGCTTTACCTACTGACACGATTCATTACCTCCTCTGCCAATGCTATGTACTCTTTTGCGCTGCGGCTGCTTTTTTTGAACTCCACAACTGGTTCACTGCTGTCCTGGGACCATTCGATGGAGCTGTCTACACGGATAAAAGATTCGAAAAGATAGATTCCTTCCATTTCTTTCAGTGTTTCCATAGTCTGTTTGAAATAATTCTTTCTGGCATCTGCCTTGGTTACTACGATTCCCAAAACCTTTAAATCCGGAGCGATCTCCCTGACTTCATTGAGGAAATCAAACATATTTGCAAGACCAAACATACCCCACGGACTTGCCTCTACCGGAACAAGAACATAATCGGATGCACATAAAATATTCATCACCCAGCCGCCAAGAGTAGGCGGTGCATCAATGAGAATGTAATCGTACACTCCGGAATCTTTAACCTTCTGCAGACATTTCCGCAGGATAAACTCTCTCTGCCATTTTGTAAAAAGCTCATATTCCACGGAGCTCATCAGCGTAGACGACGGAACCAGATCCAGATTCTCATACTTCGTATGCACGATAAAATCGCTGAGATCCGACTGATGACCGATAGCATAGTAGAGATTCTTTTCCCCTGCTGCCATCTCAAGCACTTCTTCCTCCGAAAAAAAAGAAAGGGAAAGATTCAGCTGCATATCACCGTCTACCATCAGTACCTTCTTACCCATGCCGGCCAGTGCCGCTCCCACATTGGAACAGCTGGTGGACTTTCCGCTGCCGCCCTTATTATTTGCAAAACAGATCGTTACTGTATTTCCCATTACAGCCTCCCGACAACATAATTTCGTATTTTCTGTCACTTGCCCTTATTATAATATAACGTTCTCCTAAAAACAAGCACATCCCCCATAAAACCACGAAAACCGACAAAATAACCTCACATAAAACAACAGTATATACACCCAAAAACAGCAGGTTCCGGATCACTCCGAAAACCTGCTGTCCTGATTCGCTGACTATTATTATTTTACGATAAAAGATTTTCTCTTGCTGACAACATCGAAGATAACCGCTGCCAGAAGAACCATACCTTTAACAACCTTCTGGATATTCTGGTCAATACCCATGATACTCATACCAAGATTCAGAACACCCATCAGAAGTGCACCAATGATAACACCAGGAACTGTACCGGTACCACCATAAGCAGAAGCACCACCAATAAAACAAGCACCGATCGCATCCATCTCAAAGTTTGTACCAGCCTGCGGGTTGGAAGAATTCAATCTGGCCATTGTCACCATACCTGCGATAGCAGCCAGAAGACCCATGTTCAAGTAAGCAAGGAAATAAACTTTGTTCGTATCAATACCGGAAAGCTTTGTTGCCTTCTCATTACCACCAACTGCGTAGAAATAACGGCCTGTTGTAGTCTTGGAAGCAATGTATGTATAGATCGCGATGATCACTGCAACCCAGAGAAGAGAATTCGGGATACCTTTGTACTGAGCAAGTCTGAACATGAATGCAAGAACAACTACACAGATCAGAACCATCTTCACTGCAACACCACCGAAAGACTCAACACTGTAGCCTTTTTTTGCACGGTCTGCACGGTTTTTCATAACAAGTGCAACATAGACGATGCAGACAATAATGCCAACTACGAAACATGTTCTGTTAAATCCTTCACCTCCACCAAGGAAGTCCGGAATATAGTTATTGAACAGAGCCAGATAAGCATCCGGCATCGGGGCCAGGGTCTGTCCTTCCAGAACTACGTTGGAAAGGCCACGAAAAGCAAGCATACCTGCCAGAGTAACAATAAATGGAGGAATTCGTACATAAGCGATCCAGAATCCCTGCCATGCACCAATGGCAATACCCACAAGAAGCATCACGATCATAGTGAGATACGGGTTCATACTGTTGAGAACCATCATCTTACCACCGACAGCAGCAACAAAGCATACAACAGAACCAACTGACAGATCGATGTTACCACCTGTTAAAATACAGAACAGCATACCGGTTGCAAGAATAAATACATATGCATTCTGGGCTACCAGGTTATTTACATTCTGCGGAAGAAGCATAACGCCCTTTGTGTTCACAGAAAACATGATCACAACAAATACCAGAACAATGACCATGGTATATTTTTTTAATATTTCTGAAAAACTAATCTTTTTCTCCATCTTCTTACTCTCCTTTACCTGACTTCACGATCCTGGACATGATCAGCTCAGATGTAGCTTCCTCACCACTTACCTCTCCTACGAATCTGCCCTCGTTCATGATATAGATTCTGTCTGACATTCCAAGCACTTCCGGAAGCTCAGAAGAGATCATGATCACAGATTTTCCTGCTGCGACCAGGTCATTGATGATACAGTAGATTTCATATTTGGCTCCTACGTCAATACCTCTTGTAGGTTCATCCAAGATCAGAATATCCGGCTCTGCAAACATCCATTTTGCAAGAAGGACCTTCTGCTGATTACCACCGCTCAGGTTTCCGACATTCTGCTCAACTGTCGGACACTTGGTTTTCAGTTTCTTCCTGTATTCCTCAGCAACTGCGTATTCTTTATCCGTATCGATCACTTTTCCATTACTGATACCAGACATGTTTGCAAGCGTAGTGTTCATCTTTATGGACTTGGAAAGGATCAGCCCGTTTCCTTTTCGATCCTCTGTAACATAAGCAAGCTTGTTGTCGATGGCTTCCTGAACTGTATTCAGCTTCACTTCTTTTCCGTTCATGAACACCTGTCCAGAAATTTTAGTTCCATAGCTCTTGCCAAAAATACTCATAGCCAGTTCTGTACGTCCTGCTCCCATCAGTCCTGAAATACCGACAACCTCTCCTTTATGTACTTTAAAGGATACGTTATTTACCACCTTACGTTCTGTATACAGCGGATGATAAACATTCCAGTTTTTAATCTCCATGGAAACATCGCCGATCTTTACATTTGGACGTTTCGGGAACCGATCTGTCATCTCACGTCCAACCATTCCCTGAATGATCCTCTGCTCAGAAAAATCGTCTTTCTTTTTATCCAGTGTTTCAATGGTAGATCCATCTCGGATAACTGTGATCTTATCTGCTACATAGGAGATTTCATTTAATTTATGGGAAATGATGATAGAGGTCATTCCCTGCTTCTTGAATTTCAGAAGAAGATCCAGAAGAGCTTTGGAGTCATCTTCATTCAGTGATGCGGTAGGCTCATCCAGAATGAGCAGCTTTGCATTCTTTGCAAGTGCCTTTGCGATCTCAACCAACTGCTGCTTACCTACACCAATATCCTTGATCAAAGTTCTGGAGGATTCCTCCAGTCCTACTATTTTCAAATATTTATCTGCTTCTCCATAAGTTTCATTCCAGTTGATGGAAAAGCTTTTGCCTCTTTCATTACCCAGATACATGTTCTCCCCGATGGTCATGTACGGGATCAGAGCAAGTTCCTGGTGGATGATTACAATTCCTTTATGTTCACTGTCTTTGATAGTGTTAAACTTACAGATCTCACCATCATAAATAATATTTCCTTCATACGAACCGTACGGATAAATACCACTTAATACATTCATCAATGTAGATTTACCGGCACCGTTTTCACCTACCAGTGCGTGGATCTCGCCTTCCTCGACCTGGAGATTAACATTATCCAGTGCCTTTACACCTGGGAAAGTTTTGGTGATATTTTTCATTTCCAGAAGTATCTTAGCCAACTCAATTTCCCTCCCTTTCCACTGTTCATGCAGGCGGTTATATTCCCCGCCTGCATGTGATAAATTTCTTTCTTAAAAATTCTGATTATTTGATCTGATCCTCTGTGTAGTATCCGGAGTCGATCAGGATCTCTTTGTAGTTATCTGTTGTAACAACAACCGGATCGCAAAGATATGTCGGGATGACACCGGTTCCGTTATCATAGGATTTTGTATCGTTCACTTCCGGCTCCTCACCTTTCATGATGGAGTCAACCATTTTTACTACTGCAGATGCAAGAGCTCTTGTATCTTTGAATACAGACATTGCCTGTTTTCCGGCTACAAGGTTCTTAACGTTTGGTGTGTCACAGTCCTGACCAGTAATGATCGGATATTCTCCTGTGTAGGAAGCTGCCAGTGCATTCTCAACACCAAGGGCTGTGGAATCGTTGGAGCAGAGAACTGCGTCAAGGTTTGTTCCGTCAGAGTAGTTACCTGCGATGATAGTATCCATTCTATCCTGTGCTTTTGCACTGTCCCAGTTAGCTGTAGCAACCTGCTCGAACTCTGTCTGACCGGATTTTACTACCAGCTTACCGTCATCGATGTATTTCTGGAGAACATCCATTGCACCACCGAAGAAGAAGTTACAGTTGTTATCGCCAGGATCTCCTGTGAACAGCTCAATATTGAATGGTCCGTCCTGATTGTCAAGATCCAGTGCATCTACCAGGTACTCGCCCTGTTTCTGACCTACTTTGTAGTTATCAAATGTTGCATAATAGGTTACTGCATCGGAATTCATAAGAAGACGGTCATAAGAGATAACCGGAATTCCTTTTTCTTTGGCCTGTTTCAGAGGCTCGCCAAGGCTGCTTCCATCGATGGATGCCACAACCAGAAGGTCACATCCGTTTGCTACCTGGTTCTCAAGCTGGGAAACCTGTGTGCTTACATCATTGGATGCATACTGAAGGTCTACCTCATATCCTGCTGCCTCCAGCTCTTTCTTCATGTTATCGCCATCCTGGTTCCATCTCTGGAGATCCTTGGTCGGCATGGTAACACCGATCAGTTTCTTGTCTGCTGCCTGTGCTGTTGCTGCCGGAACTACCACCATACCAGCTACCATTGTTGCGCAAAGAAGTGCAGATACCATTTTTCTTTTCATTGTAAAATCCTCCGTTTCATTATTTGTTTTTGGAATCACGTTTCCTTTGATGATGTTACTATAACACAGGACTGTCTGGACATAGTTGGCAAGGACAGAGACATTTTTTTGCAAAAGAAAAATGCCCTGCATCAGGCAAGACATTTTTGCACCAAAAATCTGCTATTGATTTTTGTCATAATTGTGTATTATTGCGCATATGGATACACTGCCACATTACTTGCAGAATTTCACTGCCACATATATGCCGGTATGCAATCTGTTCTGCATTACTCTGTATCGTAATCTATATTGAGATATACTTCATCTCGTCTGTGGAAACCGCCGTCAATGATCACCTCATCAATATTATCCCTTGTAACGGCAACCGGTTCCAGCACCTTCGCCGGGATATCATAGCTTCCATCGCTCATGGTATCTGTCACATCTGACGGAATCTTTCCCTCTTCTGCCATCTTCACCGCATATTCAGCTGCCTGGCGTGCCAGATCTTCGATAGATTTAAATGCTGTCATGTACTGGGTTCCTTCCACAATACGCTGACATGCAGCCAGATCACCATCCTGGCCTACCACGATCACCTGTCCGGCAAGCTGGTTTTCCGCAAGAATCTGTATCACCTGGCTGGCAATATCATCATTTCCGCACATGATTCCCTTTACATCAGGATACTCTTCCAGTGCTTCCTCCACATAATCTGCTGCCAGCTCTGCGATCCAGCCCTCACAGTTGGCTTCGTAAACTACCTTCAGATCACTGTTTTTCAGAGTGTCTTCAAATCCCTCTTTTACCATGTCCACATTGTTATCTGAAGCAGAGCCCTGGATCATAAAAATCTTTCCGCCATCAGGGATCGCTTCCATCATGGACTGTGCCATGATCTCTCCGACTTTCCGGTTATCAAAGGAAATATACATGTCTGTATCCGCATCATTTACCATGCGGTCATAGGAGATCACCCTGATTCCTGCATTGTGGGCACGCTCCACAGCCTCAGATAATGCTTTGCAGTCTCTGGCAATGATCACGATCACGTCCATATGCTTCTTGATAAAATAGTCAATCTGGCTGATCTGCTCTTTTGTATCTGCTCCCGCATCCTGAACATTCACTTCCGCTCCCAGCTCCCTTGCTGTTGCCACGAATACATCCCTGTCACGAATCCACCTCTCAATAACAAAAGAATCCACTGTAAGACCGATCTGAATTTTCTTTTCACCACTGTCTTCCTCTGTATCGTTTTCCTGTGCAGCTGTCTGCTTTGTTTTTTCGGAAGCGCAGCCATTCAGCATCAATGTCAACAGACACAGCAAGATCAACAGCTTCCTAATCATTTTCCCCCCGCTCATATTGTCTACCTCAACTTCTCTCTGAATTCACTTGGTGTCACGCCTTCGTATTTCTTGAATATCCTGCTGAAATAATTGGGGTCGCTGTATCCGGATTCCGCACAGATCTCCTTGATGGAAAGCCCTGAATCCTTGAGAAGTTCTCTTGCATTCCGAAGCCGCACTTCTGTAAGATACTCGATAAAATTTCCTCCGGTCTCCTGCTTAAAAAGCTTGCTGAAATAATAAGGGCTGATATCCACCTCCCGTGACACCTCATCCAGTGAAATATCTTTTTTGTAATTGTCCCGAATATAGGACTTTGCTTTTTCGATAATAGAAACCGCTTCTTTTTCCCTTGCACTTTCCATGTTACTGCAGATTTCTGATGTTTTGCCCAGGAACCATTTTTTCATTCCTTCTATATCTGTATATTCCTGGATCTCATGAATATAATTTCTGCGGCAGCTGATCGCATATTTCACGGTACCTGCAAAAAAGGCCTTTTTTTCCACTCCCATCACAAGCTCCAGGATCTTGATGCGCATGTCCTCCAGATCTACTCCCGGCTGCTTCTCCATCCACCGGATAAATTCCTCGGCACAGCTTAAAGCTCCTGCCACATCCTTATCCATCACCCGCTTTTCATAGCGACGTTCCAAATCTCTTGGATATTCGCCGTCATATTTCTGTGCAGCCGGAACATCCTCAATATGTATAACATGGCTGGTGCTTTCCCGAAGTGCGATCATGGCCTCCTTGAAGGATTCTTTCATGGTGCTTCCCATCTCCTTCACCCGGCCGATACCACAGCGAAATTTACTGTCGATCCTGCTTTCCAGCTTATGTACCATGTTTCTGGTTCTTGTTACAACCTCCACACGTTCCTCATAGGACTCCCTGGAATTACGGTATGGAACAAGCAGTACAATACGGTTTCCCATAATGGGTCCTACCAGACATTCAAAAAATCCCTGAGCGATTTCCCGGAATGTGGAATAAAATTTGTTTGCCTTCACACTGGCCCCCACCGCATTGGTAAGAACGCCATTTTCCGTGGAATCCCCGAATTCAGCCACGATCATATATCCATATTCTTCCCGGATATCCAGAAGCTCCCTGTAATTATCCTGATATGTCTGAAAATCATCCTGCAGAAGAATATTATTGATATATCCGCTCTCAATCATGGGCACAACTGTCTCCAGCTTTTCACGGATACGGAGATCATCGCTTCGCTTCTGTCTTGTAGAATCTACCTTTTCCATAGCTTTGGAGCATATTTCCAGAATCACCTTTTTGTTTACCGGCTTGGTAAGAAATTCCATAACTCCAAGATTTACCGCTTCCTTGGCATAATTAAATTTATCATAGGCTGTAATGATCACAAAGACCACAGATCTGTTAAATTTCTGAATTTCCCGGATTGCCTGGATTCCACTTAAGCCCGGCATCTGAATGTCCATAAAGCAGATATCCGGCGGATATTTCTCCGCCTCCTCCACAACCACACGGCCTGTCTTGGCTGTATGGATCTCACATTCATTTCCATAGTTGGAACTTATAATATTTTTCAGGGATTCCAGCATGATCCCCTCATCATCAGCAATCAGGATTCTGTACATTTTTTTCGCTCCTCTCCAGAGGAATATTGATCACTACCTCTGTTCCCATTCCTTCACCTTCACTGTATATTTCCATTAATCCGTCCCGCTCATAATACAGTTCCAGACGGCTGATCACATTATTCATTCCGATTCCCGTGGAATCACCCTCGCCTGAACTGCTGTGGACTTTTTTTGACAGTACTCTTTGTATCTGTTCTCCGGTCATGCCCAGTCCGTTATCCCGAACACTGATCTCAATATGGTCGTTCCATCTCTCCACACTGAGATCAATATGTCCTTCCCAATCTATATTCCGGATTCCATGATTGACTGCGTTTTCCACAACCGGCTGCAGGATCATACTGGGAACACGTACATTTTCCACATCACATTCCACTTTTTTTGAAAAATGGATGTCCCCGGCAAACCGTACATTCAGAATATAAATGTAATTGTCCACAGCCTCCAGTTCTTCCTCCAGTGTGGCATCTTCCTCACCCTTCTTTACATTGTAGCGAAAAAAATCTGCCATCTTTTCCACAAAGATACTGGTTTTTTCTGCATCCTCCATCATTGCAAGCTGTACTCCTGCATTCAGGGAATTAAAAAGGAAATGCGGGTTGATCTGAGACTGGAGATACTTAAGCTGTGCCTCCTTGAGATGTGTTTCCATCAAAAGCTCCCTCTCTATCATCTGCTGTTCTTTTTCCATGCTGGCCTTTGTCCTGGCAATGTAAAGACCAAGATTATCCACCATGGTATTAAAGGCTCTTGTTACCGTTCCAAGCTCATCCCTGGAATCTGCTGGGGGCATCTTTACATTAAAATTCCCCTGACCTACCAGCTGTGCAGTTTCTGCCATATTAGTCAGCGGCAGGAACATCTCCCTTGTTGCCATGATCAGAAGGAACATTCCACAGATCACCACCAGAAGCATGATCATCATATTACTGATCTCCAGATATCTCATAACCGCCCGGAGAGCTGCATAAGTCTGGGAATTTTCTTTAAAAAGCTGCTTGTTCAGCTCATCCATAGAACTCTGGATATAACTGTAAAGCTCCAGACTTTCATCATATTCCTGCTTATATTTCTCCACATTCCTGCCTCTCTTGGCAGCTACAGTTCCTGCGGTACAGGAAAGATATGATTCCGACATCTTACGTATCTTCTTCTCCAGAAGTTTTACGGAATCATCAATATTCCGTTCATTTAACTTCTCCAGCTCCTGCCTGTATTTCGCCTCATTCTGATAATAATCCATCAGTGCCTGAGAGTTTTTTACCTTCAGATACTGGTACATACTGTCCTGCACATCGTCAAAAACCTGCCCAAGCTCTGTGATCTGGGCATTGCTGGCATACACATCATCCATCTCCTGCATGGAGTTGTTGATCCGCGCATAAAACAGCATGTTGATGCTGAACAGTAAAACTGCCAGCACGCCAACCTCGATCATGATCTTGCTTACAAGAGAAAAGTCACTCCAACGGATCTTTTTCATCTGTGACTGCCTCCCTCCTCATCTTCTTCACTGCTGTTCTGTCAAGAAAATTAATGTCTACGTTGTAGAAAGAATTGGTTCTTCCATCTTCTATATAGCTGGTAACTGCCTCCACACTGTACTGTCCCAGCTGGGTCGTGTCCACATCACAGGTAACTGAAATAACACCTTTTTCAACTGCCGCCAGAATATCCTCAGATGTATAATAACCAATGATCTTCACTTTTCCTGCAAGGTTGAAATCCAGAATTGCCTGTCTTGCACACTCCGTTGTCTCCTCATCCATACACACAAGGATATCCGGAACATTCCGCTTCTGCTGAAAAATATCAGTAACTGCCTCCTCTGTTTCAAAGGTTCCTGTTGACAGAAGATTCCTTCCCTTGATCTCAATATCCTCAGAACCAGCTGCCATCTTCACCGCATTGCTGATCTGAGTGTATATCTGACTTTCGTTCATATCATCAATGTCCCGTTTCTGCAGGATCAGGATCTTCTTCGTGTTCTCATCCACGTATTTGGCAACAATTTCCCCGTAAGCCATGCCAAGCTGATAATCGCTGACTCCCACAAAGCTCTGGCGGCGGCTGTGCACCGCATCACTCATGACTGTAACCACCGGTATTCCGTTTCTTACTGCAGTATTGATTGCTTCTTCCAGACCGGCTTCTCCATTATACTGCAGGATAATACCATCCGCCTTGGCCGCAATGCTCATATTCATATAATCAAGTTTATTATAGGATGTTTCTCTATCCGACCCCATGATTTCAAGCAGTACATTATTCTGAGCTGCTTTTTTCTTCGCACTGTCATATACTGCCTGCCAAAACTGGGAATCAGGGCTGTCCACGATCATGTCGTACTGGTATTTATATATTTTCTCTTCCTGTTCATCCAACCCTGCTTTTTCACTGATTCCTCTGTAATAGGATTCTCCTGTCATATAAGTAAGTACTATCACGGCAGCAAAAACCAGCAGGATGCAAGCTGATTTCTTTTTCATAATACACTCCATTCTGTTTCACAAAACATTCCGGGTTTCAGTTTATCATAATTTCACAGAAAAGTCACTGTTTGGCATGGATTTTCTGTGCACTTTCATGTTATATTAGTAACCACAACATTACCAAAGGAGGCCGCAAAACATGACAAATGCAACCAAGCTTGCCCTGGAAGAATCCCTGAAGCATCTACTTCTTAAGAAACCTTTAGATAAGATCACCATCAATGACCTGACTACGGACTGCGGGATCAGCCGCATGACTTTTTACTATCATTTCAAGGATATCTATGATCTTGTGGAGTGGTGCTGTCTGGAAGATGCCAGAATTGCCCTTCAGGGCAAAAAAACCTCTTCCACATGGCATGAAGGGCTTCTGCAGATCTTTGATGCCGTGATGGAAAACAAGCCGTTTATCTTAAATGTATACCGCTGCGTGGGGCGGGAACAGATCGAAAATTATCTGTTCCAGCTTACCTGCGATCTTCTTATGGGCGTGGTAACAGAAAAATCAAAAGATATCCCCATCACGGATGAACAGAAAATTTTTATCGCAGATCTGTATAAATACAGCTTTGTAGGGATCATGCTGGACTGGATCAAAAACGGCATGCGCGAAGATTATCGCGAAATCGCAGATGATACCGCAACCGCACTGTATGGAAGCATCGACAACGCCATCCGCAATTTTGCCGCCAGAAATAAAACAGCAGAAATGCATACAGAATAAAAACTTATCAAAACAGATATAATGATAAAAAACTGAACACTTTCGGTATTTTGTAAATAGAATCTTTTTTCCGGATGGGCTATCATAGCCTCAACAGCAACAAAGAACAGTTAATCCGATACAAACAGGTATCTCATTTACGAAAGGTGGATGTCATATGTCAGATAAAAAAGGATTCATGGGACTTGCAGCACTTGCGGCAGCCGGAGCCGGCGCAGCCATGCTGATGAAAAAAACAAGAGAGATCAACGAAGAGGAAAACCTCCATGTGAAAGAAACTACTGCAAACTACCGCAACACCGAGCGTGGAAAGCATGACAAAAACAGCAAAGGGATTTATTATTCCAACGGTAACTACGAAGCCTTTGCCCGTCCGGAAAAACCGGAAGGTGTGGACGACAAGCATGCCTACATTGTAGGAAGCGGTCTTGCTTCCCTGGCTGCTGCATGCTTCCTGGTAAGAGACGCACAGATGCCAGGTGATCATATCCACATCCTGGAAGCCATGGATATTGCCGGCGGTGCCTGCGATGGAATCTTTGATCCGTCCAGAGGCTATATCATGCGTGGCGGTCGTGAGATGGAAAACCATTTCGAGTGCCTGTGGGATCTTTTCCGCAGTATTCCTTCTCTTGAAAAACCGGGTGCTTCTGTTCTGGACGAATTCTACTGGCTGAACAAGCACGACCCGAACTATTCTCTCTGCCGTGCAACCGTCAACCGTGGACAGGATGCACATACCGACGGAAAATTTAACCTGAGCCAGAAGGGCTGCATGGAGATCATGAAGCTGTTTATGACAAAGGATGAGGATCTTTACGATAAAACCATCGAAGATGTATTTGATGATGAAGTGTTTGATTCCACCTTCTGGCTGTACTGGAGGACCATGTTCGCATTTGAAAACTGGCACAGTGCTCTGGAGATGAAGCTTTACTTCCAGCGTTTTATCCACCACATTGCAGGTCTTCCGGATTTCAGCGCCCTGAAATTCACCAAGTACAACCAGTACGAATCCCTGATCCTTCCCATGAAAAAATATCTGGAGGATGCAGGTGTTGACTTCCAGTTTAATACTGAGGTCACAAACGTGATCTTTAATTTTAAAGATGGCAAAAAGATCGCCACTGCTATCGAATGCAAGGTAAAAGATGTGGAGCAGGGCATCCTTCTTACAGAAAATGATTATGTTTTCGTCACTAACGGAAGCTGTACAGAGGGCACGATCTACGGCGACCAGAACCATGCACCAAACGGTGATGCAGAGGTCCGTACCAGTGGTGTATGGTCTCTGTGGAAAAATATCGCAGCTCAGGATCCTTCCTTCGGACATCCGGAAAAGTTCTGCTCAGACATTTCCAGAACAAACTGGGAATCCGCTACTGTCACCACTTTGGATGACCGTATCATCCCTTATATCACCAACATCTGCCAGCGTGACCCACGTACCGGCAAGGTTGTTACCGGTGGTATCGTAAGCTGCCAGGATTCCAAATGGCTCTTAAGCTGGACCATCAACCGTCAGGGACAGTTCAGGGAACAGGATCCGAAGAAGGTCTGTGTATGGGTTTACGGATTGTTCACAGATGTTCCCGGTGATTATATCAAGAAGCCGATGAAGGATTGTACCGGTAAGGAAATTACCGCCGAGTGGCTGTACCACCTGGGTGTTCCGGTAGATCAGATCGACGATATGGCAGAAAACAGCGCTGTCTGCGTTCCGACCATGATGCCGTACATCACCGCCTTCTTCATGCCGCGTACCAAAGGTGACCGCCCGGATGTTATCCCGGATGGCTGTGTAAACTTTGCATTCCTGGGCCAGTTCGCGGAAACTCCTCGTGATACCGTATTCACAACAGAATATTCCGTACGTACTGCAATGGAGGCTGTATACGGACTTTTCGGTGTAGACCGTGGGGTTCCGGAAGTATGGGGAAGCGTTTACGATATCCGTGAGCTTCTGGACAGCAGTGTGAAGCTGATGGACGGAAAATCCCCGCTGGAGATCCAGCTGCCAGGGCCGCTGAATGCACTGAAGAAACCACTTCTTAATGTTGTGAAGGGTACTGTGGTTGAGAAGGTACTGCGGGATCATGATGTGCTGAAGGATTATATGTAAGATATACAGCCTGCCAGACAGATATTCTCAATCCGAAAATTGAGATTTGAACACAGTAACGGAGCCTCCGGTTCTATTCGTGCAGCAATCCCCCAGAAATACTTCTCGCGCGGTATTTCCGGGGGATTATTTTATTTTCTGATACTTATTTTCCCAGTGTTTCATTCATACTTCCGGAACGGAAGCCCTGAAGATCCAGAGTCACGTAAGAAAATCCCAATGTGCGGAATTTCTCTGTGATCTTTGTTCTTATTTCATTATCTGCAATTTTCAGGATTTCTTCTTCCGGAACCTCGATCCTTGCCATGGTACCGTGGATGCGAACACGGAACTGATGGAATCCCAGATCCATCAGAAACTGTTCGGCCTGATCTACCATGTGAAGCTTCTCCTCGGTAATGGTCTCACCGTATACAAATCTGGAAGCAAGACAGGCAAAAGATGGCTTGTTCCAGGTTGGAAGATTCATGTCTTTTGACAGCTCCCGGATCTCTTCTTTATAGAGGCCTGCTTCCTGGAGCGGACTGCGGACCCCAAGCTCCTGGATAGCCCTTTTTCCCGGACGGTAGTCGCCCAGATCATCCATGTTGGAACCTTCCACGATCATGTTCATATGGCACGCCTTTGCAGCTTCCCAAAGTCTGGTAAAGATGGCTTTTTTACAGATATAGCAGCGGTCCGGCGGATTCTGACGGAACCCCGGGATGTCGAATTCGTTGATCTTGCATATCTCCTGGCAAATGTG
Source organism: Blautia sp. 2227st1_G12_2227SCRN_220401 (assembly GCF_039062885.1). NCBI lineage: Bacteria > Bacillati > Bacillota > Clostridia > Lachnospirales > Lachnospiraceae > Blautia > Blautia sp. 2227st1_G12_2227SCRN_220401. The sequence continues at coordinate 121,014 of NZ_JBCLNI010000005.1, forward strand.
ATTTTCCTGGCAGAAATCTTGCGTTTCTTTCAGTTCTCTGTCGGTGAAGGAGCATGGACATGCGGTAATGGCCATAGCTTTGTTGCCAAGTGTTTCCTGTGCAGCTTTCAGCAAAAATGTGGAGTCCACTCCACCGGAAAAAGCTACGGCTACACTTCCCAGAGAACGGAGGATTTCCTGGAGTTTTCTGTATTTTTTTTCAAGTGTGATGTTATCTATTGCTGGCATATGTTCTGTCACCTCGTAATTTGTAAAATCTTATTTTTGCCGGATCCGAATCTGTAATTTTCAGATCTGTTCTTATTGACATGCTCTTGCAATGCTATGTGTGTATTCTTTATTGTAAACGATACCTTTTTGCCATACAAGTATTTTTCTACCTGACAGATGTACTATGAAATTTATTAGTATCCTCTCTGTTTCCAAATATAATAAGACCGGAAATACAGCATATGCCATACTTCCAGTCTTTCTTTTTACAATTATTACATTTCGATCACATCAAGATCATCCGGAACAAACAAATTTCCGTGATAATACTCTCTGCCTTCTGCTCCGTAAAGCTCTTTACGTTTCTTAATATTCTTATCCTCTGTGTGATACAGGACAAGATTCTTAACTCCAAGGTTCTCAGCCAGCTCACTGGCATCCTTAACTGTGGAGTGATGCTTCTCATATGGATTGAAGATATCACGCTGTCCATACAAGCAGAATGCTTCGTGGAACATCCAGTCGCTGCCTTTTGCGTATTTCTCTTCACATTCATTGTATGGCTCGTCTCCGCAGCAGGTAAGTACCTTACCACCGTCATAGATCATCTGGAATCCGAACTGTTTCGCCTTGGTGGAACCGATATCAAAGAAGGTCACTTTCTTATTAAGAATTGTTTTTTCCTCGCCGTCTTTTACCTCAATGAGGTGGAGTCTGTCACCGATGTACTGTGTCTCCTTCTTATTCAGAAGCTTAAATGCCATGTCTTTGAGAAGTCCGATCACTTCATCATGAGCATAGATGTTTGCCTCGCCCTGATAAGTGCCTTTTTTCATGTTCTGGCAAATGATGCGGATCACCCACACGATCCCCATGATATGGTCTACGTGCTTATGTGTAACAAAGATCTCATGAACATCCATCAGATCAACGCCTGCTTTTTTCAGCTGGGAAAGCACGGTATTTCCGCCGCCTCCGTCAACCAGAAAATGGCCGTACTCATCGCTGAGCACAAAACATGTATTGTAGCACTCTGTTACCAGTGCGTTACCTGTTCCAAGCATGGTTAATTTCATTCTGTTCTCCTCCTGTATAGCCCTGGTCATCAAACATTCAGCCACCCACCATTCTGCTCTCTGACACTCTGACCGGCTGTCTCTGGTCATATTACAGACACATATACAACCGTTTAATTTTTTTCTTATTTTTTCTGTGTTTTTCGTGTCCAATGATAACATTATGAAGAACTATTTTCAATAAGATCCATTCATTTTCATAGCAGAAAAATCAATCCACAAATCTTCATATATTCCTGCTTTCACAGAATCCAGTCCGGTGCTCCCTTGCATCCTCTGTCATCCAGTTTATCTGCATCGCAGATAACAGAAATATATAATATATGGATCCTGTACAAAAACAGGAGCAGTCACATGGCGTACCATGTCTGCTCCTGTTTTATATTTTTGTTATTCCAGCATCTCTATCTCTGTCTCAAAATACTGTTCCTGAAACCGGACCTGTTCTTTGATCTCCTGAGCTGTCATGGTCATATCTTCCGGAACTGCCACCCATTTGTCTTCCACATCATTAAGGCGGTGGATGATGGCTATCACTTTTCCTGTAAATTCTTTTACCGGATGATCGATCCCCAGAACGTAAACATCCTGTTCCTCGCCGTCCGGAGCGATGATCCCTTCGATGTAGCCGTAATTTACCGGGTAAAAAAGATCTTTGTGTTCCGGATGGTAACTGTTCATTGGACGGTCGATCATGATATGCACAAGCTGGCCCGGAGTCGGTTTCTTATTCTCATAAACCATCTGCTTCATTTATATTCCTCTTTAAGCACATACAAGAAATTAACGGATTTTTCTATTATGCCAGTAAATCGAAGATTTTTATTTCAATCCATTCTTCGTTTTACCAGATCTCAGACTCTACAGCCGCACGCTCAATGCCAAGACCTTTCATATAGCGATCCATAAATGCGTTGAATCCTTTCACACCTTCAGCTTCCGGCGCAAGTGTGCTGCCTTCGTTTCCTTTGAAGACATTCTCATCCAGGAAGTCTGCAAGGTCTTCACCATCTTTTTTGTTGATCAGATAGGAAGCCAGAAGTGCGATTCCCCAGGCTCCGCCTTCTCCTGCTGTAGACATTACGGATACCGGTGCATCTACCGCATCTGCAAGGATCTGCTGGCCGACACCCTTTGTCTTAAAGAGACCGCCGTGGCCCAGAAGCTTATCGATCTTTACATGCTCCTGATTCAGAAGGATATCCAGACCTACACGCATGGCGCCGAGGCAGGTGTAAAGATTATTTCGCATAAAGTTTGCCAGTGTAAATTTGCTCTCAGGAGAACGTACAAACAGTGGACGTCCCTCTTCAAAGCCGGTCATATGCTCGCCGGAGAAATAGCAGTAGGAAAGAAGTCCGCCACAGTCCGGGTCGCCTTCCATGGCTTTGTTATAAAGAGTTCCGAACAGTTTGTTCATATCTACTTCCATGCCCATAGCTTCTGCAAATTCCTTAAACACATTTACCCATGCGTTCAGATCCGAAGTACAGTTGTTGGAATGTGCCATGGCAACCGGATCTCCTGCCGGAGTGGTAACCATGTCGATTTCTTTATACGGTTTGGAAAGTGCCTTCTCCAAGACGATCATGGCAAATACAGATGTTCCCGCAGAAACATTTCCGGTACGCCGACGGACACTGTTTGTGGCAACCATACCGGTTCCTGCGTCTCCCTCAGGCGGACACATCGGGATTCCAGCTTTCAGCTTTCCACTTATATCCAGAAGCTTTGCGCCTTCCTCAGTAAGAACTCCTGCATCCTGACCTGCCACCAGAGCTTTCGGCATAATATCGCGAAGCTTCCATGGGAAACCATAAGGCGCAACCAGTTCATCGAACTTCTGAACCATCTCCTCGTTATAGTCCTTCGTTTCACTGTCGATTGGGAACATACCTGCCGCATCACCGATACCAAGAACTCTTTTTCCGGTGAGTTTCCAGTGCACATAGGCTTCCAGAGTGGTGATATAATCGATATCTTTTACATGCTCCTCACCGTTAAGGATCGCCTGATACAGGTGTGCGATGCTCCATCTCTGAGGGATATTGTAATGGAAAAGCTCTGCCAGCTTCTCAGAGGCTTCTCCTGTGATGTTGTTTCTCCAGGTACGGAACGGGACCATCAGCTCTCCCTCTTTATTAAACGGCATATAGCCATGCATCATGGCACTGACACCAAACGCACCTACGCTTGTAAGCTCCACTCCATATTTTTTCTGAACATCTTCTGCCATATCCTGGTAACTGCCCTGGAGACCCTTCCAGATCTCCTCCAGGCTGTATGTCCAGATACCATCTACATACTGGTTCTCCCATTCATAGGCTCCGGATGCGATGGGCTGGTTCTTATCGTCCACCAGAACTGCCTTGATCCTTGTGGAACCAAACTCAATACCAAGAGCCGTACGATTCTCAAGAATTGCTGTTTTTGCCTCATTTACTCCCATTGTAAAAAACCTCCCGTATTATTTGCTGAAATACATGCTGTTCCATCTCAGCTCATTCTGCAGATTCCGGATCGTTGTATCGCCACCGCTTCAATACCCATAGCTGCTGTTTTCCAGTCACCCTCGCCACCGAAGCCATAGCCTTTTCCATCAGTCGCTGGATCGCAAGTCTCGGAAGCTGTTTCAGGGAGCCCAGATCACCAAAGTGTGTTACGATAGCCTGATAATTTTTCTCCTCGAGGAAGCGCTCAAAACCGATCTCGATCCCTGCCTGGACTGCTACATGCTTCTTAAATTCCTCAGGGGCACGTCCATCCAGAATCATATCGTATTTATTATAATATTCTTCTACCAGAACATCAATATCTCCCTGACTTACATCCTGAACATATTCTGCGATCTCATTAACCGGATAAGCATCGATCTCCCAGTTTTTCCTGGGGATGGGTGATAGTGGTAATGCCCTGTCCCTGTCTTGCATATAGTGAATTATCATAGCCGGTTACCGCAACATCTTCCGGGATCTTTTTGCCCTGACGTTCCAGTTCTTCCATAACCTGGACAGCGATCTGTTGTTTTTATTATTTATCAAAAGTTCCATATAAAGAAAGGCCGGAACACCCTCCCCATTCTGGTGTTCCGGCCTTTCTATGCCGCCTTGCATATTTATTTCAAAGTTTTTGCTGCCTTCCGATCATTTTCTGCCTTAGCGGTACATCTTCATATAATCCCCATGTGCCTCGATCAGCTCATCACACATTGCCTGGATGTCTTTGATGTTCAGCTCTGCACCTGTGTGCGGGTCCATCATGGCTGCCTGATAGATTTTCTGGCGGTCTTTGGTCACTGCTGCCTCAATAGCAAGGAGCTGCGGGCTGACATTGGATGAGTTCATAGCTGCCAGCTGTGTAGGAAGCTTGCCCACTTTTACCGGATGTACACCGGTTCCGTCGATATAGCATGGAACCTCTACGCAGGCATCCGACGGAAGGTTATCGATGTAACCGTTGTTAAGAACATTTCCACCGATCTTGTACGGTGTGTTTGTAACAACAGCCTCCATGATATAAGAAGCATACTCTTTACTTCTCTCATGGCCGATCTTGCCATCCTTGAGGATATCCTCGCGCTCTTTTTCCCAGCCCTCGATCTGTTTGATACATCTTCTCGGATATTCGTCAAGCGGAATATTGAACTCCTCGATCATCTCCGGATATTTGGATTTAATGAAGAACGGATTATACTCTGCATTGTGCTCACTGGACTCTGTGCAGTAGTAGCCAAGATGACGGATGTACTCATAACGTACCATATCCTCATGTTTCTCACCGGAAGTATTCTTCTCCTCTGCAATTCTGCGGATCTCCGGGTACAGGTCATTTCCATCTTTGTCATGAATCTCAAGAAGCCATGCCATGTGGTTGATACCTGCGATCAGCTCGGTACGTCCCTCAAGTTTGTCTTCCATTCCCATTCCCTCAAGAAGCTTCTGGGAGCAGACCTGAACACTGTGGCAAAGACCTACTGTACGAATCTTTGTGAAACGCTGCATATAACCGGTGAGCATTGCCATCGGATTGGAGTAATTCAGGAACAGAGTGTTCGGGCATACTTCTTCCATGTCCCGTGCAAACTCTTCCAGAACCGGAATGGTACGAAGTGCACGCATGATTCCGCCAATTCCCAGAGTATCTGCGATGGTCTGTTTGATGCCGTATTTCTTCGGGATCTCAAAGTCTGTTACTGTACATGGCTCATAACCGCCTACCTGAATGGCATTGACTACGAAGTCTGCATCGCGAAGTGCATCTTTACGGTTCTCGGCACCGAGATAAGTTTTGATCACTGCGCGGTCCTCGTTTACGTTGTGGTTGATGGCACTTAAGATAATTCTGGAATCCTCCAGTCTCTTCTCGTCAATATCATAAAGTGCGATCTCGCTCTCGCGAAGTGCCGGTGTGCACATACAATCGCCAAGTACATTTCTTGCGAAAACCGTGCTTCCAGCTCCCATGAATGTAATTTTGATCATATTCGTTCCTCCTGTTTCCTTTGTTGGATCTCTTATCCGGAATTCTTATATTTTTCTTTGAAATTCCTGATTTTCTGCTATTTCTGCGGTGCAGTCCCGCTTCGTTTTCTTTGTGATCTTATCATACTACCGGAAACTTGTTTAAAATATGTACTTTGATGTTAATAATTGTTGTTTTGTTGCATGAGATACCTGGAAGTAATTTTCTATAACATTTCTTATGACATAAAAAACGCTCTGCCCGATACCAGAATTTTATATATTCCGGCCAGACAGAGAGTTCTTTTTTCTTCGTGAAATATATCACAGGATCAGGGCTCAGATTCTGTATAATCCCCTTTCTTCCCTTTCACCACAAGGCTTCTTTTTTCTTCTTTATATTCTCTTGGACTCCTTCCTGTTCTTGCTTTAAAAACTTTAGAAAAAGCTAAAGGGTCTCCATATCCCACTCTTGCAGCCACCTCGTTGACCTGGATATCTCCTTTTTTCAGAAGTGATTTGGCTTTCTCAATGCGGAGATTCATCAGGTATTCCTGCGGGGAACATCCGAGGCTTTTCTTAAAGGTGCTGGTAAGATAGCTGCGGTTGACTCCGATGCGGTCTGCCAGCTCATTGATCTTAAGCCGCTTGTCAAAGTTGGCTGCAATGTAATCTACTGCATGCTCCACATAAACGGAATTGGGATATCTGTGGGACGGAAGAAGCTTGCCTTCTCTCAGACATGCATCCCGGTTATCTACGATCAGATCAGACAAAAGGAGCATCAGAAGTCCATTCCGTTTCAGCTCATTTTCAAAAACAAGCTTGTTGGTCTGGACCATTGCATCAATATACTTCGCGGCATTTTCCATGCAGTGGATCCTTCGGACCGGATTTTCCCGGCTGAAACCACTTACATGGATCACTTCCTCTGCAGTCATTCCCTCAAATCCTACCCAGCGGTACGTCCAGGGATTGTCCATATCTGCCTCATACCAGGCCTCCACACTGGATGGGATCAGAAATGCCTCCCCGCCGGTCAGATGATACTGCTGTCCATCCATCTCAAAAACCCCGGTTCCGGATTCCACGATATGAAGCACATGGGAAATCCTTTTATTTGGTCCAAAGCGATGTCCCGGATCGCAGTTTTCCCACCCACAATAGGTAAGGCAGAGATCCACCGCACCTTTCTTTAAATTCTCCAGACATTTATATCTGTCTGAGTTTGTAAAACCAACTGTATGAAGCAACTTGTCACCTCCCTGATGTCATATATTATGTTTCCGCCTGTGAGCTGCTTCGCTACCCAATAACAGGCCGCCATATCCGGCGGCCTGTTATATTTCTGGTCAGGCGGATGTCTTTCTGCAGACAGTTTTTATTCTATCATTTACAGAAATCAACCCTCTGCTTCAATTGTATACAATACAGAATGGAAATCACCGTTTGTCTTATTGCAGTAGTCACGATCAACCGGGATTCCTGCATACATCAGCTCATTTCCGTAAGCTTTCAGGCACTTATCTTCCCATTTTACTTTGTAAAGCTGGTCCTCGTCAAGACCCTTGAAGCGCAGACGCATCCAGGAAGCATTGACCTTGTTCAGTCTTTCATAGTATCCAGCAACTGCCTGTTTTTTGTCTCTGGAAACAACCATCCATGCAGTATCATTTCCTTCGAACGGGCTTAAGATACGGTAGAAATCACCCTCCACCTGGATCAGGTCACGATGTTCCTTCATGAATTCCACCTGTGCCTTTACCTCTTCGATCTCTTTGGCACTTAAAAGGTTCAGATCCAGCTCATAGCCAAAGGTTCCGAAATATGCCACATTTGCTCTTGTAGAAAGCGGTGTGGTACGGTGCAACTGATGATTCGGTACTGCTGATACATGAGATCCCATGCTGACGATCGGATAAACAAAGGAGGTACCGTACTGAATCTTTTCTCTCTCTGCTGCATCGGTATCATCACTGGTCCATGTCTGCGGTGCAAAATACATCATTCCAGGATCAAATCTTGCTCCGCCGCTTGCGCAGGATTCAAAGAGGATGTCAGGGAATCTCTCTGTCAGTCTTGTATACAGTTCATAAACACCAAGGATATATTTATGCATGGTCTTGCCCTGATCTGCTGCAGATGCGCCGCGGCTGAAAGGCTCGGACATGTAACGGTTCATATCCCATTTAATGTAGGAAATGGAAGATTCCTCGATAACTTTTGAGATGGAATCATAAATGAAATCCACAACCTCAGGTCTGGAAAAATCAAGAACATGCTGATGTCTTGAGTGGGACTCAAAACGCTCCGGTGCTCCGATGAGCCAGTCCGGATGTGCTCTGTAGCAGTCGCTGTTCTTGTTTACCATCTCAAGCTCTACCCAAAGACCGAATTTCAGTCCCATCTCCTCGATCTTGCGGGAAAGTCCGGAAATTCCGTTTGGAAGCTTATTCTTATTTACAAACCAGTCGCCAAGGCCCTGGTAATCATCGTTTCTGGTTCCGAACCATCCGTCATCCAGAACGAAAAGCTCTACGCCAACTTCTTTGGCTTTTTTCGCAATGTTAAGGATTTTTTCCTCATCAAAGTCAAAGTAAGTTGCTTCCCAGTTATTAAGAAGGATCGGGCGTGCATGATTTCTCCATTTTCCGCGCATCAGGCGGTCACGGTACAGTCTGTGGTAAGCCTGGCTCATTCCGTTTAAGCCCTTATCGCTGTATACCATAACAACCTCCGGAGTCTGGAATTCCTCATCTTTGGAAAGCTCCCAGGAAAATCCCTGTGGATTGATTCCCATCATAACTCGTGTCATCTCGTAGGTGGAAACCTCGACCTGTGCAAGGAAGTTGCCGCTGTACACAAAGCTGAAGCCGAAAACCTCGCCTGTATCTTCTGTTGTATGAGGACGCTTCAGCGCGATAAACGGATTCTGCTCAGAGCTGGAGCCGGTTCCTGCAAGACTCTGTACAGCCTGTGTACCCATCTCAAGTTTGCGTGTTTTTACATAGCGCTCACGTGCCCACGCACCGGAAAGATGGATCATCTCATAATCCATATCCGGGAACTCCACTGCTGCACTCATCACATTTTCGAGGCGGATCTTCTGATCCCCTTTCTGAACAAGGCGTGCGCTTCTAGTGATCACCGGGTAATCCTCATATACGGAATATGTAAGAACAAGGTCTGTATCCATCACAGGATCATGAAGTGTAATGTCCAGAGATGTTGCTTCTTCCTGGCGCTCTGTGTAGGTTGCCGGAAGACCGGCAAGCTTCTTCTTGCCGCCATAGATCTCATGAGAAACATATTTGAAATCTACGATCTCGCTTCCGTTCTCCTGACGAACAGTAAGGGCAGGGCTTCTGTAATCACCGGTTCCGTAAACAGGATACTCCTGTTTGGTATACTGCATGGAAAGAAGTCCCGGCTCCGGAACGCATACAGCCATCAGAGAACGCATGATCTCCTCGTGGAGATAGCTGAAATCCTCTTTGTCGCGGATGGCTTTTCCATAGTACAGATTCTCCATCTGACCATTTTCCATGATACAGGTGATGTAGCTTAAATGTTTGTTATAAATGTGGAATGTCTTTGATCCCTCGTGAAATTTGATCGGCATAATTTTCTCCTTTTTTCGTTTACTGCGGATAAAAATATCCGCCTCTTTCCTTAAGAATCATCAAATAACTGTGCATTTTGGCATTTGCTTCGATAAAAATACCGCTGACAACCTCAATAACCAAATCCTCAGTTATATACATTGTCAGCGGTCTTGTATTACCTTATGTAATATTTCTGATTACAGTTTTCCACCGCTGGTAGCAATACCTTCGATAAACTGTTTCTGGAAGATCATGTAGATCACGATCATCGGAATGCAGGCGATCAGAGATGCAGCCATCAGTTCCGGGAATTTGGATACGTACTGGCCCTGCATCTTTGCAAGTGCGGAAGAAAGTACCAGCATATCCTTATCTGTATTAACGATCATCGGCCACATCAGATCTTTGAATGCGAATACAGCTGTGAAAATTCCAAGTGCGACCATACTGGATCTTGTAAGTGGTGCCATGATGTAAAGGAAGGTCTGACCGATGTTACATCCGTCAAGTCTGGCAGCCTCCTCCAGATCCTTCGGCAGTCCCATATATCCCTGTCTCAGAAGGAAAGTACCGAATGCAGTAACAATACCTGGGAATACAAGGGCAAAGATCGTATTCAGCATACCCATCTTGCTGACCATCAGGTACTGCGGGATGATGAAGATCTGTACCGGAACCATCATCTGGAACAGTACAAGACTGAAGCAGAGATCACGGCCCTTGAAGTTCAGTCGTCCAAATGCATAGCCTGCCATAGTTGCTGTAAGAACCGCACACACTACTCGGAAGAAGATCAGAAGCAGTGTATTCTTGTACAGAAGCAGGAAGTTCATGTTATTGATAACAGAAATAAACGCGTCTTTTCTCCATATTTTCGGGAAAATGGTAAAAGGATCTACAGATGTTGCTTCCGTTACAGTTTTAAAAGCTGTCAGGATCATCCAGATAAATGGCACAAGCATCGTTATGGACACAATGATCAGTATGACATGTATTAAAATAGTGGTTAATTTCTTTTTTGTTTCCATACTATCCATGGTTAATCCCCCTTTTTAGTTGTAGAATACCCATTTCTTCTGACCGATCATCTGGAATACTGTCAGGATCATGGTGATAATAAGAAGTACTACTACGATCGTAGCGCCGTATCCCATGTTCTTATTGATAAATGCATATTTATAGAACAGGTAAACCAGTGACTGAGTCTTGGTAAGTGCCGGGTTTGACTTGTCAATAACCATATAGATCAGGTCGAATACCTGAAGGGATCCGATCACACGGGTAACAAGTACGAAGAAAATGGTTGGTGAAAGAAGCGGGACCGTGATGTTAAAGAATGCATTCACGCCTGTTGCACCGTCAATGGATGCTGCTTCATAATAATCTCTCGGGATTTCCTGAAGTCCTGACAGGAAAAGAACCATATTGTAACCGATGATAGACCATACACCGATGATCGCAACTGCAAATACTGCAATTTTCGGATTAGAAACCCAGTTTACATGAACATGGAAAACGTTATTGATAAGACCATAATCAGAGTTGAACAGCCATCTCCATACCATGGCTACCGCTGCCGGAGCTGCTACCATCGGAAGGAAGATGATGGTTCTGTAAACAGAACGGCCCTTCATCTTTCTGTTAAGAAGTACTGCAAGAACAAGTGCGATGACAATGGAAAAAGGAACCTCCACGATCGCATATTTGAATGTGTTGATCAGTGCCTGCCAGATCTCTTTATCTGCAAAAACCTTCTGATAGTTCTGTAAACCGATAAAGATATTTCCTTTACCAAAATCTCCTGTTTTGAAAAAGCTCTGGTAAATAGTCTGGAAAATCGGAATGATGTTCAATACGATCAATCCGATGGTTGTTGGGAGAATAAACAGCCAGCCCCAGAGGAACTCACTGCGCTCTCTCTTTGTCCGTGCCTGTGACTTGGTAGTTTTAGCCATAAGAATCACTCCTTCTATTCCTTCTATGTATGAGGCCGCTGCACCTGAGTGCGGCGGCCCCTCTCATTACTGCACTTAATTATCGGTGTTTCTTAATGCTTACTCCTCAGCCAGCTTCTCGTTCATCTGATCAGCCATCTGCTTGCAAGCCTCTTCCATTGTGATGTCGCCTGTGTATACGCCCTTAAGGATCTCGTTGTCCTCGTTCTCCCATGTTACAGTAGATTTGGAGTATGGACGGATCTCCATGTCATCCATCATGTTCAGATAAGCCTGAAGGTTGAAGTCTGCGGATTTAGCCCATGCATCAGATGTATCTTTGTATGCACTCATTGTAACACCAAGCTCAGCCTGTTTCTCCTGAGCCTCTTTGGATCCGAGGTACTCGATCAGCTGCCAAGCTTCGTCTGTGTGCTCACCGGAAGCAGATGCTGCCCATCCAAGTCCGTTATATGAGGAAGCTCTTCTGCCTGTCTCAGCGTTTTTAGGAAGCTCTACACAATCACAGTTAGCTGCTGTGTACTCGTTCTCTTTAAATGCTGCAAGCATCCAGGAGCCCTGGCATGTCATAGCGATCTTGCCAGCCTCGAAAAGTACGTCCTCGTTGTTCTCGGACATTGTCTCAAGAGACGGGATCACGCCATCCTTGATCCATCCTTCCAGTGTCTGCATAGCTGCGATCGTCTTCTCATCATCCCAGCCGGATTTTGTCTTGTCATCGCTGATGATGTATCCGCCGTTATCATAGATCAGGTTGTAGTATCCGGCCTGGTTGTTATCATTTCTCATTCCGAGACCGTACTGGGAACCATCATCCTTAGTAAGCTTCTTAGCTGCCTCTGTAACATCATCCCATGTCCAGTCAGCTGTCGGATAATCAAGTCCTGCCTCGTCAAATAATGTCTTGTTGTACCAGAGAGCGATTGTATCTATATCCTTCGGTACTGCATAATATTTATCATCGTATGTATACAGTCCCCAGATATCCTCCGGATAGTTCTCCGGATCGATCAGATCGCTGTCTTTGATCTTATCGGTCAGATCAAGAAGCATATCGTTGGACATGTATCTCTGACTCTCGTTGGAGTGCATCCAGAATACGTCCGGAAGGGAACCACCCTGTGCACCGGCCTCGAGCATTGTCCAGTACTCATCCCATTTAACAACGGAGATCTCTGTCTTGATTCCTGTCTTCTCTGTGAAGTCTGCGAGAATTTCTTTGATTCCCGGCTCCTGGTTGGTGTCCCAGATGGATACGGAAAGTGTAACATCGTCGCCCTTGGCATATACCGGAACTGCTGTCATTACCATGGCACCTGCTAACAATAATGCTGCTACTCTTTTGAAATTCATAACTTCTTCCTCCTTTTAAATCTTTCTTATTTTCCCTCTTTCTTTTGGTCAGTTTTTATATTTTTTCACGTCCCTGACCGTTGATATTATTATAATTGCACATGGAAAAATGATAAATGGATTATTGTCATTTCAATATGGAAAAATGTTACTTTTTATTCATTTTATCCATTTTTTGTTCATACTTTGTTAATTATTCGTCATTTTTACATGTTTTCTTTCATTTCTTACATATATTTTCATATTTTTCACTATTTATGAGCATATTTTGGCACCCATTTATTTCCTTGTAGCAAAACCAACATTTTTACATATCTGTTTTTGTATGTTTTTACTAACTCAGCACATGTATAAATGTCATTTTCCGAAAAACACACTTTTCCTTTCCTAACATAATTCCATGCGTGCCATCATTTTCACATGTGCACGCAAAGTTCCATGTTTTTTTATACAGTCCCATAAACCGTGCTGATATTTATCTGCGTCCCCTCTCTTTACACACAATCAAAAACTATGCTAAGATTAGCTGTATCGGACTTTTCCCATATGGTCTGTTTTCATTTCTACATTTCTATATAAGGAGGTATTTCGTTATGAATCTTTTAAATGAAGATAATGTCGTCCATGTATTTCTCAACAAGCTGGGTGACATCGTGATCGCCAATCTTCTTTTTATTCTCTGCTGCATCCCCGTGATCACCATTGGGCCGTCACTAACTGCCCTTTATCACTGCATGATGCGTACAGTAAAAGGGAATAACAACGGCACAACGAAAACATTTTTCAGAGCTTTTAAGGAAAACTTCAAACAGTCACTGATCATATGGCTGCTGATCCTTGCTGCCGGAACCATGATCATCCTGAATATCCGCTTTCTGCTCCATGCAGAAGGAAGCGCTGCACATATGCTGTTTTATCTTTCTGTGGGGGTTCTGACTTTGCTGATAATTTTTACTTTATACATATTCCCGGTAATCGCAACCTTTGCCAATACACTGGGGGCACTTTGCAGAAATGCATTTCTGCTGGCATTTATGCATTTCCCCACAACGATCGCCATTGCGGTGATCACGATCTTTCCATTGTATATGACATATCTCGATGCAAAGCTGCAGCCACTTTACGCATGCTGCTGGTTTTTCTTTGGATTTGGACTTGTAGCTTTTATAAATTCGATGCTGTTGTATCGATTTTTTAAGAAGCTGCTTCCTCCGGAGGAGGATATTTCGCTTTTGTGATGAAAAGCTTGGGAAAATTGTTATTTATTTAGATATAGTATTTTTAGATATAGTATTTTCGCTTTTCAAAGCGGAGGAAATCTGCGAGGGGGAAAGCACTCAGAGTTGCGAAGCCCGTTTTTCCCCCTCGCGCTCCCCCTTTCCGGGCACGCTATATTGTCGTACGCTGTGGGAATGTGTTAGTGTATTGGCACGGCGATGTATTCTACGGTATTGATGATGCTGCGCTATGCCGATGAGGATGCCGATGTATTCTACGGTATTGATAATGCTGCGCTATGCCGATGAGGATGCCGATGTATTCTACAATATCAATATCACATCTCGCCCCAGCGCCAATACATTACCACAACAACTCACCTCCAAGTCGACAGCGAAGCGCCTCGACCCATTCTTCCCCGGCAGGCCACAGGGAAACTCAGCCTTTCGTCCCAGTCATCCAGCGCAGCGCTGATGACCCATCCAACTCCCGGGAAACCACCTCACTTCCCACTCTGAACCAAATTCCCACTCCGTCTACTCATTTTCCTATCTGCTCCCTCCTTACCTGTAATCCCTCCCGCCATCGCCACTCTATCCCTTCCGCCCTGAAAAGCCAGCCCGTGAGGCGTGTGCTGTCTGTCACCGGACTCTGCAGGAGGGGAGCTGCTTCTTAGGCGCCGGAAATCTGCGTTGCTTCAAAAATTCTCGCTGTCTGAGCGGCTTCAGACGCGAGTTCGAGAATTTTTGAAGCGGTTTTAGCAGAATTCCGGCGCCTTAGAAGCCAGCCCCCGACGAAGCCCCGGTGACAGGCAGCACACGCCTCACGGGCGTCCCCTTTCCCCCTTTCCCCCTTTTCCATTGCCCTCCCCACCCCAATATTGTATAATCATCTCATACAACATCCACCCCATTTTGTAACCCAAAATTACATTTAGTTTTTGCTGCATAACCAAAAACAGGAGGCCCAACCAAATGAAAAAAGAACCCAACCCACAGCACACCCTCTCCGTCTACTTCTGCGGCCAGGAAGACTGCGGCCCGAACCACTCCTTCGGCCCGGCCATGCGCCCACACTACCTTCTCCACGTGATCTTCCACGGCAAAGGCATCTACCAGTGCAGCGGCCACACCTACCATCTGAAAGCAGGCGACGCCTTTCTCATCCGCCCCATGGACTCCATCTACTACCGCGCCGACACCTCCGACCCCTGGAGCTATGCCTGGGCAGGCTTTGACGGCTCCGCCTGCAAAGAAATCCTGAAACAAACCGTATTTTCCGACACCCCAATCTTCACCCCGGAAACACCCTCCCGGCAAAACAGCCTCCTCACCCACATGCAAAGCCTACTTGACACCTTTTCCGAAAACAACGGAAACGACCTTGCCTCCACAGGAAACCTCCTCCTGATATTATCCGACATGCAAAAAAAGCCCTCCGAAAGCAGGACCGACATCTCAAACCTGTACTTTCAGAAAGCCTCCGAATACATTAGAAACAACTATGCCTACCCCATCCAGATTTCAGACGTGGCACACTACGTAGGAATCGACCGTTCCTATCTTTACCGAATCTTCATGGAACATGAAAACATCTCCCCAAAACAATATCTCCTGAAACACCGCCTCCAGATGGCAGCCCAGCTTCTCTGCTCCTCCTCCTGCACCATCACAGAAGCAGCTCTCTCCTGCGGCTTCCGGGACGCTCCCTCCTTCTGCAACTACTTCCGCCAGGGAACCGGCTACACCCCAAGGGAATTCCGCAAAGCCTACAGCGGAACCATCTACACCTGACCAGACACCCGCACTCCGTCCTTTACCAGCCGGTCGGAAGATGATAGCTCCTAATCGCAGTTATAACAGCAGACCGAAACAATTCCATAACAGCAAAAAAAGACGGAAACCATCCCGCAGACTCTGCAAATGATCTCCGTCTTTTATTTTCCGGAAAAGAAATGCTTGATAAACACATACAAAACAATAATAAAAGCAAACACATAACCAAAGGCACCCAACGCCGGAATCCCCCACAGCTTTGGTTTCATATCCGTAGTACAGATAATACTGGAACTGATCAGAAGTGCCATCACCCACAGCCCCATCACAATATTCCGCACCAGCCGCCGCAAAAGCCACGCCAGATCATCCGAGGCATGAAGATCCAGATTGATCTTTGTCTGCCCCTTCATACAGCCCTGAAGGAAATCCGCCGCCAGAGAAGGAATATCCACTGCACGTTTCAGCGACCAGGCAAGATTTTTTCCTTCTTTTTTGATCTCACGCTTCCAGTTCCCATTGCTGAACAGCTGCTCCTTGAGCCTTGCCGCAGCAATCTGTGTCATATTGATGTCCGGACATATCTCAGCCAGAATCCCCTCCACATGAGTCAGCCCCCTTGCAAGCATAGTCAGTCCGTGAGGCATCATGATCTTATTTTCTTTCATGACCTCCATCAGGTCCACCATCACTTCAGCCACATCAATGTTCCCCATATCCGCAGTACCGTATTTCTCCATAAGTCCGCGGATATCCTCATAAAGCTTGCTGGAATCTGGTTTGCCTTTAAACTCCCCAAGAGCCAGGACCGCATCCTGGATCTTGCCGATGTTGTTCATGGCAACCCCTTCAATAGCTTCTGCGATCAGCTGACGATCGTGCTCTGTAAGCCGCCCCATCATTCCCATATCGATCCAGACGATCTTTCCATCCTGGATCCGCACGTTTCCCGGATGGGGATCCGCATGGAAAAAGCCATCCTCCATCACCTGTTTGATGAAATTATCCACATATTTCGTTCCGACCTCATTAAGATCATAACCATTGGCCAGAAGTGCAGCCTTGTCATTGACAGCAAAACCGTCAATATATTCCATCACAAGAATATGCGGCGAAATATACTCACGGTAGAGGATCGGTACTTTAACGAAAGCCACATCTTTGTTCTTTTTTGCAAATTCCGCCATATTTGCAGCTTCCGTCAGGAAATTCATCTCCTCCTGAGTCACAGTCCACAGTTCACTTAAAACCATGTTCAGATCCACCATGCCCTTAATGCTCACCGGCGGCATCAGGCGCACTGCTTTATGCATCAGGCCGATATCCCTGGCCATGGTCTCATAGATTCCTTTTCGCTGAACCTTGATCACAACCTCTTCACCTGTTTTCAGCGTGGCCCGATGCACCTGGGCAATCGATGCTGCTCCCAGAGGTTTCTGCTCAATATGCTGAAATTCTGCCTGCCACGGACAGCCCATGGACTCTTCCAGTACCTCGATCACCTGGGAAAAAGGCATCGGCGGTACCTCTGAGCAGAGCTTCATCAGCTCGTCACAGTAGCGTTTCGGCAGAATATCGGAACGAAGAGACATGATCTGACCCAACTTAATATAAGTTGGGCCCAGATCTTCCAGTATGAGCCGGAGCTTCTCAGGAGAAACACCCCGGGTAATGGCATGTTTTTTCAGAACGGCTGTGATCTCTCTCAGCCGTTCTCCATATCCGCCTTTCTCTTTTTTCTCCTTTTCTTCTCTGCCCATAAACTTCTCCATTTACTGCTTCGTCTGCGTTGTCGTTTAGTCAAGCGGATATTTGCGATCCGCAGTCGGTTACTCTGCTGCCTGTTCTTCGCTCCCGGTATCTTCTGCATTTTCTGTTTCCGCAGAAGCTTCCTGTACAGCTTCCTCTGCCGGTTCTTCTGCTGTCTCGGCTTTCTCCTCAGCAGCCTCGGCCTGCATGCGCTCGATCTGCGCCTTCACAGCAGCCAGCTGCTCCGGTGTCAGCCTGGAAATCGTTGCCTTCAGTTCTTCCTGATCATTCTTTCTGGCTGCAGACTCCTTTACAGAATCAGCAGCTGTCTTAACCGTTGATTTGATGTTATGCTTCAGCTCCTGATTAAGAACCTTACCCTGTTCAACCGTAAGCTCACCCTTTTTTACCAGTTCATCCAGGATTTCTTTGGATTTCTCTGCTGTCACTGCTGCTGTACCAATACCCACCAATAAAATTTTCTTCAGTCCTTCACCTAATTCCATAATATTTTCTCCTTTCCTGAAACCGGCAGCTGCCGGACCATCACATCACAGTCCGACACCAGACCCTATCCTGAAACAAAAGTTTTCTGTTCCTGTCATATTCCCAGAAAAACAAGTCCCTTGGGAACAAAAATGATCAGTCCGACGATTGCTGCCATGATCGCTGCGATCAGTACTGCTCCGGCCGCTGTGTCCTTGGCGATCTTTGCCAGTGGGTGACGTTCCTCTGTGACCAGATCCACAACAGCTTCCACTGCCGTATTCACCAGCTCCAGCGCCATCACCATTCCGAACAGCCCCAGGCAGATGCACCACTCTGTCACGGAAATCCCAAGGATCAGTCCTGCGATCACCACAAGCGCTGCCACCATACAGTGGATCTTCATATTTCTTTCCTTGCGGATGCAGGTAAAAATCCCCTGAAACGCATATCCGAAGCTTTTATACAGCGGATCCTTCTTTCTGCCTGCCATGTTCCTCACCTGATTTCCTGTTTGAATTATTCCCTCCAACGGGAAGTATGGGATTATTATAACAAGTTTGTAGTAATATTTCCAGTATTCCGGAAAATTTATGAATATTTAAGGAGTATATGTGGTTATTCACAGACAACTGTTCAAGCGGATAAAAGCATCCGCATTCAGTTAAACCACACATACTCCTGATCCTGTTGCATATTCTGTAAAATTTCCGGATATCCTGAATTATTTTTCCGGATATATATACAGATGTCACATATTATTCCACATTTTTCAGTGCTTCATCCATGGGCACTTGACGGATCCTCCGGAATTCCAGCACTGCTACCACTGCATAGGCTGCGATTCCGATCGCTGTCATTTTCACATAGATCATGGAATCCCCCCACATGGTGATCCATCCCGAAATACTGGAAAGCATCATCTCGCGGAACAGCACTTCCATGATCTGCCGTTCAACCGGAAGGCTTAACAGCAGGCAGAACACCACCACAAGTGATGTGGAAAGTATATACAAACGGCTGATCTCACCATTTGTATAGCCCAGGATCTTGGTCATGGAAATCGACTGGGCATTTTTTTCGATGATGACCTTGGAAAGCAGATAGATCACCACCAGGAAAATGATCACGGAAAATCCATACATCATTCCCATCATATCTCCCATGGAGACATCCAGCTGCCTGGATATTTTTGTAAGAGCTTCCAGATCAATAACAGAGCCGATATATTTTGAAGGGATGTCCTTGATCTCTGTATCAGAGAAATATCCTCCAAAATAATCATCTCCAAGATCAAACGCCTCATTCAGTTTATCTCTTTCCATAAATACACAGAGGCTTGCCGCATAATCATAGATTCCATCTACTTTAAAGGAATACTCATCCTTCTCGTATTTTTCCTTCAGAGTTATGGTGTCGCCCTCCTTGATCTGGAATTTGTCCGCATAGGCACTGGAAATATAAACACCGTCTCCCGAAAGATCCGCCTGGATATACCGGCTGTCAGGCTCCACACCGTAAAAAGCGATCTCCTCACTTTTATATTTACCAGGCATGGTATTCAAAGAATACGCAGAAAATTTTTCCGCATCTTTATTGTCCGTTCTGATATCCGTATAATATTCCAGAAGAGAATTCATGGCATCCTCTTTATTCCCAGAATAGGCACTTGCCGGAACCGAAAGTATATACTGGTATTTCGCCAGCATATTCTCCTGGATCTCCATCTGATAATGATCCAGCGTAGACGGCAGGAGCATGCCGAAAAACAGCAGCAAATTTGCAAAAATGACTCCCACAAACAGCACCAGATAATTGCTGACATTCTGAAAGATCACCCGGAGGCGAAACCTGGAAAAAATTCCGATCTTCGGACTTAAATACACCGCGCGTTTCTGTCTTTTCCCGGAAAAATCCCTTCTCAGGAACTTCAGAGGCGAAAGCTTCAGGCGGTACCAGAGCACTGCATGATCGATCAGTATCATAATGATGACCGGAACTACAGTTGTCAGAAGAAACGCATCTGCATTCCATACTGTCACATAAGTCGGCAGACTATAGCTCCCGTAATACATGTCTGCACATACACCCTTAAATACGGTATATCCAAGAATATTTCCGATCAAGGCACCGGCCAGCGTGACCAGAACCGGAAGCGTCATATAATGAAGGATCAGCTCCCGCCTGGTATAACCGGATGCACGTAACGTACCGATAACACCGGCTTCCTTTCGGATCGTATTGCTGATGGTAATTCCAAACACAAAAGCCATGATCACGATCACAATATAAAGAAGCGTGATGACCATTGCCCTGTCTCCGCCCATATCATCACCGGTGAAAATGATCGCCTGGTTAAGATAACGTGGGACAAAGGTTTCCAGAGCTACCACTTTGCCAATGTCTTCCATGAGATTTTCAGAAACCTTCTTCTCCTCTTTTTCGTTCTTTGGCTGATGATCATATATCCATGCATAATTGTACCGGAGCTTTTCCTGATCCAGGTTTTCAAATTCCTCCGGAGTTACGATCGCCACACCAAACTTTACAGAATCAAACATGGAATCATTATTATTCTGAAACAGGGCACTGTAATCCGAAAGTGCCACCAGACCTGTGATCTTCCAGGATTTTTCACCTCTGATCAGGGTATCTCCTACCTTAAGACTGTTGTTATCCGCATACATACGGTCAATGGCGATCTCACCCTGCCCTGACGGCATTTCTCCCTTCATCAGGCAGACCTTATTCACCTTCTCACGGTTTTTAAAAAAACGCATGGTGCTTCCGTTATCCAGATCTTCTTCTATATAGTAGTTCTCATAAAGCTTAACACCGGCAGCTTCAATATCCTTCCACTGAGAACTGTAAATCTTTTCCGCAGTACGGAAATTTCCGTTTTCGATGTTATATTTATCAAAGCTCTCATTATAAGCCTTCAGCATGCTTCCATCGGCTACCAGAAAGCCAGACACAAACCCGATGGTCAGTACCATCAGCAGGAAAACCACCAGATATTTTCCAAATTCCCCCTTCAGTTCCCTGGGGATACGTTTACGTAAAGGATTCTTCATAATGCCCCCTTACCATTCCAGGTCAGCAGCCGGAATCTTCTGCTCATTCTGATAGTTTCTGCGGATCATCCCGTCACGAAGCTTTACCACACGGTCTGCCATATCCTTGATGGCATCGTTATGAGTAACCATGACTATAGTATTTCCGTATTTGTGATTGACTGTTTCGATCAGCTTCAGGATTTCCTTGGAGGTGTTGTAGTCCAGAGCGCCAGTAGGCTCATCACAAAGCAGGATATCCGGATTTTTTACAATGGCACGTCCAATAGCCGTTCTCTGCTGCTGACCTCCCGAAAGCTGGTTCGGAAGCTTCCGCTGATGTTCATAAAGTCCCAGTGTCTCCAGCAGTTCATCCACATCCAGCGGTCTGTCACTTAAATAAGCACCAACTTCAATATTCTCCCTCACAGTCAGATTGGGGATCAGATTATACATCTGAAAAATATATCCCAGATGTTTTCTGCGGTAGAGGGAAAGCTTCTTTTCCTTCATATCCTCCAGCTGTTCTCCCTGAATGGTAATGCTTCCTGCATCTGCTCCGTCAATGCCGCCAATAATGTTTAGCAGCGTGGATTTCCCGGAACCGGACGGCCCCAGAAGCACACAAAATTCTCCCTTTTCAATCTCAAGATCGATCCCCTTCAGAACATCTACATGGCTCTCTCCTGCCCCGAAGGATTTTTTGATTCCTTTTATCTCCAGAAACATAAACCGCTCCTTCCATTCCTATACCGTTCTTCTTTATATATGAATATACATATATGTTAGTCTGAACTTACTCTTTTGTCAAGAAGCAGACTTATTTTCGTATTTTTTCCATATATCTATATGCGCTGTACCGGTCCGGCTCTTGCCAAAATCCAGTAAAACGTATATAATGTGGGAGTATCTGTATATTTTTAACCAAATAATCTTATTTTTAAAGGAGTGAATATTGAAAGTGGACCCTAGCGACACTTACCAGATAATCATATTACTTATTCTGCTGGCATTGTCAGCCTTTTTCTCATCTAACGAAACCGCGCTGATGTCGGTAAACAAGATCCGTCTCCGCTCTCTTGCAGACGAGGGAAACAAGCGTGCAGCCATGGCTCTCGATATCCTGGAGAACCAGACGCCCAAGCTTCTCAGTGCGATTCTCATCGGAAACAACATTGTGAACATTTCGGCTTCTTCCCTTGCAACCACACTTGCATACAGCTTTGGCGGCTATATGGTCAGCATCGTGACGGTGATCCTGACGGTTCTGATCCTGATCTTCGGTGAGATCACCCCCAAGAACTACGCAACCATTAACTCTGAAAAGATCACCCTCCGCTATATCCCGGTCTTTAAATTTCTTATGACCATCATGACACCGGTGATCTTTATCATCAATCTCTTTTCAAGAGGTGTGATGCGCCTGATGCGTGTGGATCCGGATGCAGCCAGCAAGGCCATGACCGAGGAGGAGCTTCGTACTATCGTGGACGTCAGCCATGAGGACGGTGTCATTGAATCCGACGAAAAAGAAATGATCTACAATGTGTTTGATCTTGGAGATGCCACAGCCAAGGATATCATGGTTCCAAGAGTACATGTTACCTTTGCGGATGTGGAATCCACCTATGATGAGCTGATCGATATTTTCCGCGAGGATAAGTTCACACGTCTGCCGGTTTATAAGGACAGCCAGAACAACATTGTGGGAATCATCAACATGAAGGATCTTCTTCTTTACGACAAAAATGAGGAATTTGTTATCGATCATTTCCTCCGAAAGCCGCATTTCACTTACGAAACAAAAAGCATTTCCGATCTTCTTGTGGAAATGAAGGACTCCACCTTCAACATTGCCATTGTACTGGATGAATACGGTGATATGGCCGGACTGATCACACTGGAGGATATCCTGGAGGAGATCGTGGGTGAGATCCATGACGAATACGATGAGAAGGAGGACGAGCTTGTCCAGAAGATTTCCGACCGGGAATATATCATCGAAGGTTCCATGCATCTGGATGACGTAAATGATCATCTGGATACGGAACTGGATTCCGAGGATTATGATTCCCTGGGTGGATTTATCATCGAACATCTGGATCGTCTGCCTGTTGCCGGTGACGAAGTGATCACAGAAGACGGAATCCGTCTGATCGTAGAAAAGCTGGATAAAAACCGTATCGAGAAAGTGCATGTCTACCTTCCGGAAAAAGATCCTGAAACACGGGATAATACCGAATCCTGAGTAAGCAGGCTCCAGCTCCGTAACAAGAAACAGCTGATGTACCGAAAAAATATTTAATACTTAATATCATCCATATCGGAACTGTTATCGTAATCCCCGGCTCACCCGTTGAGCCATCAGGATTTTTGATTGACAGTTCCGATATTTTATATTATAATGATAGAAAATTTTT
This sequence comes from Blautia sp. 2227st1_G12_2227SCRN_220401, assembly GCF_039062885.1. NCBI lineage: Bacteria > Bacillati > Bacillota > Clostridia > Lachnospirales > Lachnospiraceae > Blautia > Blautia sp. 2227st1_G12_2227SCRN_220401. Next base: position 144,374 of record NZ_JBCLNI010000005.1, read on the forward strand.
ATCCATATTTACTAAATGCAATGACAGGGAGTAGTACACAGTCTCCGGATGCACAGAGAGAAGATGGCCGGTGAGAATCTTCGTGACTGAACTGTGGAAGTAGCCCTCGAGCAGTGGACTGAACCATGGATCTTCATGCAGTAGGCTTCATCGTCATTCCCACGTTACAGGGAGGCAGTATAATTTTGTACTGGCAGAGAGCAGAGTTTTACCTCTGAAAACAGGTGGTACCGCGGAATCATCCGTCCTGAGCATATTTTATCCGATATGCCGGGACTTTTTTATTGGAAAAATTTCTCGCGGCAGCCCTTATCTGCTTAACTTTTCACATCATCAAAGGAGGGAACCAATTCATGAAACAGATTTCCGGAAACAAATTGCTTGTAAAAGCCTTAAAAGAAGAAGGCGTTGATGTTCTGTTCGGCTATCCTGGTGCCTGTACCATCGATATCAGCGATGAATTATATAAACAGAGCGGCATTGACATCATCCTGCCACGTCACGAGCAGGCCCTTGTACACGAAGCAGATGCCTATGCCAGAACTACCGGAAAGGTTGGCGTATGTCTCGTTACCAGCGGTCCCGGAGCTACCAACCTTGTTACAGGTCTTGCAACTGCCAACTATGACAGCGTTCCGCTTGTATGCTTTACCGGACAGGTTGCCCGTCACCTCATCGGAAACGATGCGTTCCAGGAGGTTGATATTGTCGGGATCACCAGAAGCATCACAAAATACGGTGTTACCGTCCGCAACCGTGAGGATCTTGGACGTATCATCAAGGAAGCCTTCTATATCGCACGCACCGGACGCCCAGGCCCGGTTCTCATCGACCTTCCAAAGGATGTAATGGCCGAGCTGGGAAGTGCTGAGTATCCGAAGACCGTCAATATCCGTGGCTACAAGCCTAACACCAGCGTGCATATCGGACAGCTGAAGCGTGCCCTCAAAATGCTGCAGAAGGCCAAAAAACCTCTGTTTCTTGCTGGCGGCGGTGTGATCATTTCCCGCGCGCAGGAGATTTTCACCCAGGTTGTTGAGAAAACTCAGATCCCGGTTGTCACAACCGTTATGGGACGTGGCGCCATTTCCACAAAGAACCCTCTGTTTATCGGAAATCTCGGTATGCACGGCGCTTATGCTGCAAATATGGCCGTGAATGAATGCGATCTTCTGTTTTCCATTGGAACCCGTTTTAACGACCGTATCACAGGCAAGCTCCATGAATTTGCCCCACATGCACAGATCGTCCACATCGATATTGACACCGCTTCCATTTCCAGAAATATCCATGTAGACATCCCCATCGTTGCCGATGCAAAAGAGGCAATAACAAAAATGAATGAATATGTACAGGACTGTAATACCGGCAAATGGCTGAAGCAGATCCAGGAATGGAAGGAAGAGCATCCTCTTACCATGAAAGACCGTGGTATTATGGGACCGCTGGATATCATCGGCGAGATCAACCGCCAGTTTGACAAGGCCATTCTTGTTACCGATGTAGGTCAGCATCAGATGCTGGTGAGCCAGTATGCGGACATCACCGAGAACCGTCAGCTGATCATGTCCGGCGGACTTGGAACCATGGGTTACGGCCTTCCAGGTGCTATCGGTGCCAAAATCGGTAATCCGGATACACCGGTCATCTCCGTTTCCGGTGACGGCGGCATGCAGATGAACATTCAGGAGCTGGCTACCGCAGTTCTGGAGGAGCTTCCGATCATCTGCTGTATCTTTAATAATGAATATCTCGGAATGGTCCGCCAATGGCAGAAGCTTTTCTACGGAAAACGTTACGCCATGACAAATCTGAAGGCCGGTGCACTCTCCCGCCGCACAGACGGTCAGGAATATCCGGAATACACACCGGATTTCATCCGTCTCGCAGAGAGCTATGGGGCAAAGGGTATCCGCGTAACTGAGAAGGATCAGATTGCGGCTGCTTTCGAAGAGGCTAAGAAGAATACAAAAACTCCTACGATCATCGAATTTATCATTGATCCGGAGGAAATGGTTTACCCGATGGTCAAGCCGGGCGGCACCCTGGCTGATCTGATCATGGATTGTTAGGAGGAATGAATGATGGATAAAGGAATGAAAAAAAGATGGATCTCTCTCTACGTTGAAAACCAGGTCGGTGTTCTTTCCAAGATTTCCGGTCTTTTCTCCGGAAAGTCCTATAACCTGGACAGTCTTACAGTTGGAACCACGGAGGACCCAACAGTTTCCAGAATGACCATCGCCACAGTCAGCGATGATGAAACCTTTGAGCAGATCAAAAAACAGCTGAACCGTATGATCGAGGTGATCAAGGTTATTGATTTTACAGACGTGTTCGTTCGAATGAAGGAGATCCTTTACATCAAGGTAAAGGGCTGCTCCCCGGAAGATAAAGTAGAACTTTTCCAGATTGCTGAGACTTTCAAGGCACGTGTCATCGACTATGGAAAAGACAGCCTCCTTCTGGAATTCGTCCAGACCGCAACCAAAAATGACGCGGTCATCAAACTTATCAAAGAAGAGTTCAAGCATATCGAAGTTGTCCGCGGCGGAAGTGTCGGAATTGAGTCTATCAGTATGATGGAAAGATAAAAGCGGAATAATACTCCGACAGAAAAACACGGGGCTGATGCTTTAACGATTAATAAATCGTGATTTTTACAGCCCCGAGTTTGTTCATATACATTCATTATTTCTGCATAAATCCAAGCACTGCCTCTTTCGTCGGAATCGCAGGGATTCCGCCTCTCTTTTGCACACACAATCCAGCAACTGCGTTTCCCAAAACAGCACACTTTTTGATTTCTTCCCATTCCATTTTTTCAACATTCTTATTCATAGAAAGGATACTGCATAATACGCCTCCCCAGAATGAATCACCTGCCCCAGTCGTGTCGACCGCATGTGTCTGAAATGCTTTGATGATTTCTTTTCTGCTTTTTGTCGCCATAAGAACGCCCTGTTCTCTCAATGTAATGGCAACCAGCTTTGGTCCCATGGCAAGGAGTTGATCTGTAGCCTGCTCATAACTTTTCGCCTCTGTCAACAGAGTACTCTCTTCATCTGATACCTTCATAACATCTACCAATTCTATGACAGATCTCATTTTTTTCACTGCATACTCTTTGCTCTTCCAAAGAGACGAGCGATAATTTGGATCATAGGAAGCAACTCTCCCAATGCCACGATATCAACTTTTTCTTCCATTTTTTAGTTCCTCTACAATCTCGTTATAACGTTTTTTATTTAACCGGTAGAAAAATAATACAACCGCAGTCACAATCCACAGTACACCCGGAATCGTCGTAAATGCATGTTTCATAATTGAAAGTACAATTGCATTTTGTGTCTGATTTGCAATATAACCATATTTTCCAAGTAATCCTGCTAAAAGTGCTGTTCCAACTGCCATTCCGATTTTATTTCCAAGTGAAATAAATGCATACTGAAAACCGTCATTTCTAAGTCCTGTTTTCCACTCCCCATATTCCACACAGTCTGGAATAATTGCATAGATTGCGGTATTAAATCCAGAGAAGAAAAACTGTGTGAGACCAGATAATGCATAAAAAATAGCTGGTGATTCTTTGGCATTGAAGAAAAACATAAACAACATGGAAATTCCTGTAAATAAAGCAAAGAGAGATGCTGTTCTTCCTTTGTTATTCAACTTGCGGAATAATGGTTGAAAACAGGCTGCCCCGATGATAGAAGGAATAATAATGCACATCGAATAAGTTGTGTAGTAGGAGGCATTCCCTTCCACATATGTAAAATAATACAGAATATCTGCGTTTCTACCATACAATGTAAATCCAAATAATATCTGTCCTGCCAATGCAAGAAGATATGGTCTGTTCTGCATAACTGCTTTCAACTGTATCTTTACAGAAATTTTTTCTTTTTCCGGAGTAATCACTGCCTCTTTCGTCTTCGCAAAGCAGAAGAAATGACAGGCTGTAAAAATACATCCATATATGACCGCCACCGTCAGATATCCTGTCTTTGCACTGTGACTGCCGAATTTGCTGAGCAGTGGAACTGTGATAATATTTAACACACCAATTGCAATCATCGCTGCAACCGAACGGGATGTATTTATTTTTGCACGTTCATCAATATCCTGTGTCATAGCACCACACAAGGTTCCATATGGAATATTCACACAGGTATACCCCAAAACCAGCAGACAATATGTAATTACCATATAAATGATCTTTCCATTCTGCGGCCAGTCAGGTCTTGCCCAGAATGTCATAACAAGAAGAATCGCTGTAATTGGTGCCGCTACTAACAGCCATGGACGGTACCGTCCCCATCTCGATTTTGTTTTATCCGTAAGTCCCCCGACGATTGGATCATTGATCGCATCCCAAAATCTTGAAAAAAGCATAAGTGCTGACACAGCCGCCATACTGATTCCGAACACGTCTGTATAAAATATCATCAGAAAATTACTGACGAACATCCAGCTGAAATTACATCCGACATCACCAAAACCATATGCAATCTTACTGATCAGCGGTACTTTTCCATTTTTGTTTTCGCTTCCCATATGTCCCTCCTATTTTTATCAGAGTTTCTGACAGAACTCTATTCTTTCCTCATTTGGTCCCTTGATCATAAAAAACTTCACACCATTTTCCCAAAATGGCAGTTCTTCGATTCCGTCTGTAATAATTGTGTATTTTTCATTGCAGATTTTCTGATACATACTTTCAATGTCTTCCACATCAAGTGCAACATGTTGGTATGCACCGTCTGACATTGCCGCCTGCCCATTTTCAAAAGTTTCTATACAGTAATTTTTTATCTGTAAAAATGCCACTTTTTCCCCTGCTTTTTCATTATAAGACTGCATAATTACTTCAAATCCAAGACTCTTATAAAACTCAACTGTTTTCTGCAAATCGTTTGTCGGAAGCCCGACATGGGCAACTCCGACAATTCCATATTTATTTTCCATACGAACTCCTTACTTTTCACTGACGTTGATAATTACTTTCATCGTTGTCTCGCGGTTATCATCAATATACTGGTATGCCTTCAGATAATCTTTAAAAGCAAATGTCTTTGAGATGAGCGGTTTCAAATGAACTTTACCCTCATTTACCAGTCTGATTCCATCTATGTAATCATCATGGCGGTACATCATCGTGCTCTTAATGTCAAGTTCGTGGTCATTTGCCACTGCAAGATCTACTTCTGCCATTCCTGCAAAAACAGCCACCAGTACGATCGTGCTTCCTTTTCTTGCATATTTAATTGCCTGTCCCATTGTAATATTGTTTCCGGCACAGTCGTAGATCACATCCGCCTTATCCGGTCCAAATGCTTCGATCATTGCCTCACCGAAGTCTTTATTTTTGGTATTCACACACACATCAATTCCACATTCTTTTGCCTTTGCCAGTCTAAGATCACTGATATCTGTGATCATCACTTTCGCTGCCCCCATTCCTTTTGCTGCCTGTGCCACGAGATTTCCGATCGGTCCTGCGCCAAGGACTACAATATTCATGCCAGCCACATCGCCCATCTGTTTTACACCATGAACTGCCACCGCAAGAGGTTCGATCATAGCTCCTTCTTCATAGGACATATCTTCTGGAATAGGTGTTACTTTAGATGCATCCACTGCAAAATACTCAGATGCCGTTCCTGTCGTCTGAAATCCCATTACTTTTAATTCCTCACAGAGATTATACTTTCCATGACGACATGGATAGCAATGTCCACAATATACCTGAGGCTCTATCGTCACCTTCTGTCCCACATGAAACTCTGTGACATTTTTTCCAAGTTCTGTAATCTCACCAGAAACCTCATGTCCCTGTGTTACCGGATATTTTGTAAACGGATGTTTTCCATGATAAACATGAATATCTGATCCACAAACACCAATATTCATAATCTTTACCAACACCTGATTTTCCTTTACCTCCGGAACCGGAACCTCTCTGAAAATAATTTCTCCTGGATTTGTCATTACCTGCTGTAACATAATTGTTTTCTCCTTTTTTATCATAATTGTTTCCTCCTTATTTATATTGTTTTATTTTATCTTTTATAAATTGTTTTATTAAAGTAATTACATTATTGTCCTGTAAACACGATTTGTCAATATGTTTTTTCATATTTTTATATATTTCATAATTTCGAAATACATTTTTTGTATATTTTTTACAATTAACACGCAAAAAAACGGAAAGAAAACCATAGTTACTGTTTTCTTTCCGTTTTTTACTATAATATATTTTTCTAATTTTACACAACTTCTTGTTTTTCACACATATAAATCGGACATCCGCATTCGCTTTGCAACCTGTCAGTGGGAGCTTTTAACTCCAACAGAGTGAACATCCCCTTACCCAACGCTTGATGCCCTGCGCACCAGATGCGGTGGACTGCTTATCTGCGTTCAAAAAATTTACAATTCTGCCATATGTTTTGTAAAAAAGTATTTCGCAGCTCCAACAGCCGACGCTTCTTTCTTATACGAACAATTTTTTAAGTATGAAACATCATGCTCAAAGCCATTATATGCCATCACTTTTTCTCCCAGTGGTATCATATAATCTGACAATACACCTCCCACATCACCTCCGAGTATGATATCCATATCATATGCCATCCGCAGATTTGATATCAAAACAGCAAGATGATCCAGGTACGCATTCCATGTCTGCAAATTTTTTTCATCACCACTTTCAATTTTTTCCATAAATGCATCCAGTGACTGCCTGTTATCTTGTGTCAGTACACTTGCAGCACAATATGCATCTGCACATCCTGATTTACCACAATAACACTTTCTTCCACCGGGAACGAGTATCATGTGACCAAACTCACCTGCTTTCTGGTTCTGCCCTCGAAACAGCTTTCCATCTATGCAGAATGCGCCTCCTAAGGTGTGGTTCAAAGACAGATATATCGCATTTGGATACTTTTGCTTTTTTTCTGCAAGCATTGCAGCATTAGCATCGTTTTCAAAATATACTGGAATTTCCAAAGCCTGCTCTAAAAAGCGCAGACTATAATTCTCTATACCTAAAGCATGGGATTTTAAAACAATCCGTTCTTTCTGATCAATAATTCCCGGAATCGCCACTCCAATCCCAAGTAGCGTATCCTTCGCTAATTCGCCTTCAAGAAAAGTTTTGACCTTTTGTGCCACTTCTGTACAATAGGATAATTCTGCCGTAAATTTTAAACGGATGCGATCTTTTTTTATAATCTCATCTCCAAGATTTACTAATACCATTTCTATATGATTCGCTGTAATCAAAATTCCCATTGCATGACAGTATGACTTATTAATCCCTATACTTTTTGCCTTTCGTCCACCGGTCGAAGCATATTCCCCAGTTTCTTCCAACACCATTTTTTCTAACAAGTCATTTACATTTGCTAACACAGTCGGCATACTCAAGTTTAACTCTTTTGCGATTCCCGCCTTGGATGTAACATGATTGTTCAGCACATAATTAATTATTCTTTTTCTTGTTATATTTTTTTTATCTTTATTTTCCGTTTTCTTACCCTCTTTTATTAAATATATTATAAAAGAATTATATGCTTTTTTATTCTTCTTGTAAAGCAATGTTTTATAATAAATCTCCGACAGAATTTATCTTATAAACAGCAAAAAGCTCCCGAAGGAGCTTTCCACGCTTTAGAACACCAATTCTTTTAACACAATCTCTTCTGCCATATTACGAGTACCATTTACCAATCTGACCCATTCCATCTAATCACGAGCTTTCAACTCAGCACTGGTTGCATCCAACTCATCTAAGTCTAAGTCGCTCTCTATCGTGTCATCTGGTTTTTGCGCGAGCAACGAGGCAAGCCGAGATGCTTGCATCTCGATTTGCCGACTGCCGCGTTCATCGAGACAAAAGAACAACCGTCTCAACATGTGTTGAGACTAACATCGGAACACACACCCTTTACCTCGTCACTTATATCGGAACACATTTTTTTCACTTTGTCTCCAATACCTGATGACTTCCCGAATCTTTCTTTTGCGTTTCCAATTTCATTCTTAAATCCTGTTTTATATATGAAAGTAATTTTATAAGAATCTTTGTTTCCATCTTCGTCTAGTCCGCCGACTATTACTTTTTCAACTATACTCTCAAATATTCCTCTGTCAAATTCTTCTAGCACCTCATTATGCGATAGTGCTTTTTTGAAATCTGAAAGCCTCCTTTGCAATGAACTCTTTTCATCCGACTGTTGCTGCAGATATTCCAGCTTTGCTCTTGTATTTGTCAGTTCAGTTTTTAGTTCTACATCCGTTTCCTCATAAATATCCTGTTCAATAATGCCTTTCAGATAATTATCAAGTAGTTTTTTTCTCTTTAAAGAAACCTTGTCAATGCTTTTCTTCAGCTTATGTAACTGATCTTCAATCGAATTTTCTCCAAGTGCTTTCTCGGTTCGCTTCAAAAATTCTTCCAGAACATCTTTATTATCATTACACAACATCCTATAAGACTCAATAAATGCTTCTTCTATGACCTGCTCTGGAATGCCTTTGCTATCCGGACAAAATCTCTTTCCTTCTTTTGTTGATTTAACGCACTGCCATATCGTCTTTTTATACTTAGAGCTACTGTGCCATCGCCTACGAGAAAGATTAGAGCCACAGAATCCGCATTCTACCATACAGCTAAACGCAAACTGCCGACTAAATTTTTCACGTTTTCCAGGAGTGACTCCACATTTCCGATTTCCGTTTCTACGTCTTCTCATCTCCTGCGCCCGTTCAAATTGTTCCTCTGTAATGATTGGTTCGTGATGATCATGTATATAATACCGATCTTCCTCTCCAAGATTTTCTAAGCGTCTTTTTGAAATCGGATCAACCGTAAAGGTTTTTCCAAGTAAAATATCTCCCTTATATTTTTCATTATTAATGATTCCCATAACACTGGATGAAGTCCAGGGATTTCCTCTAATTGTCAGATGACCCTGCTCATTCAATTCCCTGGCTATCATTGTGCTGCCTGCTCCTGCCACATATCTATCAAAAATGTACCGTACAACCACAGCGCCTTCCTCATTGATTGAGATAGATTTTGTTTCCACATCATAATCATATCCCAAACAACCCTGAAATCCTACCAGTTCCCCCCGCTTCATTTTCATCTTCAAGCCCTTTTTCACATAAGCAGAAGTATTTTCAACTTCCTGCTGTGCTACAGAACTTAAAATAGTCATTAGAAATTCGCCGTCCTTTAATGTGTTAATCTTCTCAACCTCAAAATAAACAGCAATATTTCTCTCTTTCAACATACGAACATATTTCAATGTGTCCAGAGTATTTCTGGCAAATCGTGGAAGGCTTTTGGCAATAATCATATCTATCTTGCCATCCATGCAATCCTGAATCAACCGCTGAAACTCTTCTCTCTTATCAACCTTTGTCCCAGTGATTGCCTTATCAGCATATATACCTGAAAATATCCATTCTTTATTATTCTTAATTAACTCTGTATAATGCGTAACCATTGAGTTATAACTCTTTATCTGATCTTCATCGTCCGTACTTACTCGACAATAAGCCGCCACTCTCAACCGCTCAATCTTCCGTCTGGCAGAACCGTCAAATGAATCATGTGCTTTAATCAATTCAACTTCCATTTCGCCCTCCTTTTTGTGTTCCTACCATAGCGTTGATTATATTATAATACAATACAGATATACCGTCAAGCAGTAATGTTGGATACGATACCATAATCTTTCATTAATCTTTTTTGTATTACCTGATATTCAGTTTCATTAATCAACTTCTTAGAAAGCAACTGCTTTAACATAGATAGCTGCATACTATATCTCAATATTTTTTTATTATCCATATATATCAGATACCCCTTTCTAAATAATACTCTCCTGCAGGCGGCTGCCGGGCACAGCCTCATTGGTATCACACCATCCTCTCGGACCGAAGCAGCTTATCTCCGGAAGTTTCATTATCAGAAAGCAGTATCTTCGCACAAAGTCCCCGTTACTTTGCCTGTGATCGGATATTTATCGCTCGTGCCTTTACTTCAATACCCAAACTGGCATTCCTTCGCTTTCAATGTCCGGCAACTTTGCGCCACGATGTCGCAAAGTACCAGACACAGGCAGTCATGGCGTATCCATCACACAGCTCCACTGTTTTCTGCGTCCTGCAGGAAAAATATGAAATTGTCAAGGTACGCCAACTCTCATTACTTTTCACATGGACAAAAAGGGGCAAATTCCCATGTTCAAAAGTATTAAAGCTGTATTTTAAATCCCAATATCTTCGTGATGAGTTTAGTTTCCATCCGGCGCTTCATATATTCATCAATTCCATATCTTGTTCGCCCGCTCTCATCTATAAACTTTCTCCGACATCTACTGTTAATGTAGGGCTGAAAATAATCAATAATCTGATTTATTGCTACAGCATCGCCTCCAATGGCATCCTCAATCACTTCAAATGCAATTTGCTCTTTCTTTTTTCTGTACTGCATATGTATCACTCCAATAATTTCTTTAATAATCGCAGAGAATCCGCTTTATGGTAATGCACAGTACTCTGTACAAGATTCATACATTCTGCAATTTCTTTTTCCGTCATATCCAGAAAATAAGACATAAGAATTATCTTCCGTTTCTTTTCCGGCAGACGGTACAGTGCTTCACTGATTGCTTCATCCTTAACAGGCACTTCCATACCCATAATCTGGAAATATCGAATTTTCATAAATTCGTCATAAGAACAAAACCCGTCTAGGATTTCTTCCCGAAGTTCAGAGAAATTGATTTCCCGCTCCCAGATCTTGTCCATTTCATCCAAATAATTCAGTGCTTCACCATCCAGCACTTTAATGCAATACCTGATAAATTTTCTTTGCACAACAGCTTTTTCCAGTCTTGTCAGATTCAAGGGGATCACCTCCCCTCTGCCTGAAAGCTATTTTCGAAAACATCTTATTGCCCCCTTTGTAACGAGGACAGTCAAAATTTTAAAAAAAATCGAAAAAACAAGAAGAAATTTTTTAATGTTTCCGTATATAAAAATGCGCCCATATGAGCCATTGCCCATCGGACGCACTCTATAGCTGTTTCAGTTACCACCCACATTTTAATACAACTATGTATCACAGACATAAAAAAACGGGAATAATATCGCTATCACTCCCGGCTATACACATTTTTTTCAATTTTAAATTTTAATACACCAATACATTGAGAAATCAAAACCAATAAAACTGTCATAGCAACCAAAGATACCATTTCTAAAAACCTGCCAAGCGTACAGAAAATAGCAAAAACAAGTATCCCGCTTATGGTTTTCTCCGTAACTTTTTTACAATGTTCTTTCTCATTCTGATCAAGTTCCCGGTTGATATTTTCTACTGGTGCTAACATCCAAACCATGCTCAGACCTACTACAATACAAATCCATGAGCAAATTACAGGAAAAGTAAACTTACTGTTTATTACTAATATCAACGTCTGAACAGAAACCGAACACAAGAAACATGCTCCAAATCTATTCAGATGCAAACCACCGGCATAAGTTCTCAACAGCATAAAAACAATAGTAAAGACTACAAATTCCGGAATCATATGCAACCATATCGCTATACAGAAGCATGTCAGAAAACAACTTACCATTTCAAGTCCTATCTGAAATCCATACTGATATATCGCATATGATTCCTCGGAAGCTGCACCGGTTTTAATAACATAATCTGTTATTTTCTCCGATAAATATTTCATATTTATTTTTCCTTTAATGCTTTAAGTTCTTTCGGCATTTTAGGCTGATGGAAAATATATGCGCAGGCGCTGTCTGCCGATACTTTTCCAATCTTCAAAGATGCACTTGCCAATGCTTTGGCGGACTGCAGTTTTAAATCTTTTGTTTTCATATTTTGAAACTCCTTTCATTTGTTTTTAACACTTTATCACAAAAAAACGCATCCATTTCCTTAATGTCAAAATATCGAGTGTTCATGTAACTTTTCCCTTACCCACACTTTCAACTTCCATACAACACCACTCTGGCAAGGAACCGCCCCGGCTCTGTGGTGTCAACAGACAACACCCCCTGATATTTATCCGCCGCCCTACGGACAGATGGCAGGCCGATCCCATGATTGCTTGTATCCGTTTTTGTTGTTCTCAGTTCCTCCCCCTTCCCTTTCGCCAGCTTTCCCCGGTAGCTGTTCTCTATCGTTATCAGCAGGTTGTTTTTGTCATATTTCATCTTTAGCCGTATGTACTTCCGGCCTTCTGCCCTCCCGGCGCCTTCCACTGCATTTTCCAACAGGTTTCCCATGATCAGGCTTATATCCGCTCCCCGGAACGGCATCTCCATCGGGATGCTGAGATCCGTCAGAAATTCTATCCCCGCATCTTCTGCTTTTTTCTTCCAGTATCCTACCAGGGAATCTGTCACGATATTCCCGGTATTGATCTCTTCGGACGGTCTCAGCCTGCCATCCTCTATTATATCGGTTACAAACTGGATAAGCTTCTCCCTCTCCCCTCTCTCTGCATATGCAAGGATTGACAGGAGATGGTTTCTCATACCATGCCGCACATCCCTCATCTGCAGCACGGACAGTTCCCTCTCTTCCTGGTGCCTCGCACAAAGGTCTAGCTGCTGTTCATACACCAGATTCATCCGCCGTATCCGTAAATCATCTGCCAGCCGTATATAAATATAAAAAATCAGCACATTGATAAACAGCAGTATCAGACCGGAAACAAGAGAATACCTCTCGGCATATTCCCAGTCAGTCCTGTAAGCCAGTACAAACACTGCGTTCATGATATATATGCTCCCAGTCGGGATAAATATGATCAGGATGCTGTACCCCGTCGGCAGACCCGTAACCTTTTCATTTGTAAATACTTTCCTTAAAGCCAGGATGATCAGGAAGAACAGGAACCTTGAAGCAAACGCACCAAAAATCTGCCGTTCCACGATGCTTTCCCCATAAATCATCAGCACGCTGCCAATCAGCATTTCCGCCAGCATCCAGATGGCTGCAAATGTAACCGCAAAAAAGCTTTTCATCCATGCCTTTCCTTCAAATACGTTTGCCACAACGAACAGGGCAAGCCCTACTGTTGTCCCTATGTTCCATGCTTTCGGAAGTTCATTGATAACCTCCGGGATTCCTACCTGCCAGAGTACAAGCACGATAACTCCAAGCAATACACGGATATCCTTTTTTCTCCTTTCAAAAAACATCCCAAAATAAAGGAAAAAGAGATATACTGTAAACATTGTCAGCAGCATATCTGCCATCCACTTACATGCCGACATAAAACGTATCCTCCATCGCACAGTATTGCTTACTGATCAGTTTCCGGCGGTCTTCACTGATTGAGAGCCTTTCCTCATTATCCATTACGGCAAAATCGTATGCCAGTCCTTTTATGTGTTTATAGTTTATCAGGAAAGACTGGTGTATCCGGAGGAAAATGCCCTTGCTGGCTCTCAGGCTTTCCTCAATCTCATTCAGTTTTCCATAAAATTCAAAGGTCTCTTTTTCTGTAACTATGTACACTTTTCTTCTCTTGCTTTCAAAATAAAGGATATCCCTCACCGGTATTTTGCAGTTCAGCCTCTGGTAGCTGTACCGGAAATAACTGTCGGCGCTGCTGATTTCTTCATATGCCGCCT